>JBOHRM010000834.1:0-6968 GCA_050732715.1 Longimicrobiales bacterium | reverse complement strand
AGCTGATGCTCAACGCCGTGAACCTCGCGTTCATTGCGCTGTCGCGATCGATCGGGATCGAGGGTCAGGTGTTCGTCTTCTTCGTGATCTCGGTGGCCGCCGCCGAGGCCGCGGTCGGTCTTGCGCTGATCATCTCGATCTTCCGGCACAGCGAGACGGTCGACATGAAGAGCTTCAACCTGCTGCGGTGGTAGCGTGCCCGAATTCGAGCCGACACTGCTCTGGGCCATCGCGCTCCTGCCGCTCCTCGGGTTCCTGATCAACGGCGTCGCGGCGTTCGTCAGGCCGCGGCGCGCGATCGTGCCGACACTCGTGGGGCCGGGCGTGGTCGGGCTCGCGTTCATCGTCGCGGCAGTGAACTTCGCGCGCATGTCCGGGGCCGAGCTGCACGGTCCGATCGTCGAGACCTACTGGCAATGGATGCCGGTAGGCAACCTCCAGATCGATGCAGCGTTCCAGCTCGATCAGCTGTCGATGCTGCTCACCCTGATCGTCACCGGCGTCGGCTTCCTGATCCACGTGTTCAGCGTGGGCTACATGCGTGGCGATGGGGGGTACGCGCGCTACTTCTCGTATCTGAACCTCTTCGTCTTCTTCATGCTGGTGCTGGTCCTCGGCGCGAGCTTCCCCGTGATGTTCGTCGGCTGGGAGGGCGTCGGGTTGTGCAGCTACCTGCTGATCGGGTTCTGGTTCAGGGACAAGGAGAAGGCGGACGCCGGGAAGAAGGCGTTCATCGTGAACCGCATCGGCGACTTCGGCTTCCTGGTCGCCATGTTCATGCTGTTCGGCTATCTAGGCACACTCGCGTTCACCGAGGTGCTCGAGATGGCGCCCGCCACGTTCGAGTACGGCGGTGCCGTGATCACGACGATCACGTTGTTCCTGTTCCTCGGCGCCGTTGGCAAGAGCGCGCAGATTCCGCTGTACATCTGGCTGCCCGACGCGATGGTGGGCCCCACGCCCGTGAGCGCGCTGATCCACGCCGCCACGATGGTGACCGCCGGCGTGTACATGGTCGCGCGCACGAGCGTGTTGTTCGCGCTGGCGCCGGCCACAAGCATCACGGTCGCAGGCATCGGTGCGTTGACCGCGCTGTTCGCCGCGACGATCGGCCTCGCGCAGAACGACATCAAGAAGGTCCTCGCGTACTCGACCGTCTCGCAGCTCGGCTACATGTTCGTCGGCGTCGGCATCGGCGCCTACGCCGCGGGCATCTTCCACCTCATGACGCACGCGTTCTTCAAGGCGCTGCTGTTCCTCGGCTCCGGCGCCGTGATCCACGCGATGCACGAGGCCTTCCACCATACGCACAAAGACTGGGACGCGCAGGACATGCGCAACATGGGCGGACTGCGCCGCTATCTGCCGATCACGTGGGTCGTGATGTGGATCGGCACGCTGGCGATCGCCGGCGTGTGGCCGTTCGCCGGCTTCTTCTCGAAGGATGAGATCATATGGCAGGCGGCCGCCCGCGCGGTGGGCCCGTTCGAGTGGTGGTTCACGGTGTTCTGGGTCATGGCGCTCGCCGCGGCCGCGCTGACCGCGTTCTACATGACGCGGCTCATGATCATGACGTTCCACGGCGAGAACCGGTCGGGCGACGCCGAGCGCGCGCACCTGCACGAGGTGCGACCCGTGATGTGGTTGCCGCTCGTGCTGCTTGCCGCGCTGTCCGTGGTCGGCGGTTGGGTCAACGTTCCCGAGGCGATCGCACACGCGCCCGTGCTCGGCTGGGTGCCGTCTTCCGAGTGGCTGCACGACTGGCTGCACCCGGTCACCGAAGGCGCCGAGGCCGTGATGGCGACGCACCTTCCCGCCGTGGCCGAGCACGCGCCGTTCGGCGGCGGCGAAGCGATGTGGGCGTTCTTCTCCGTGGCACTCGCCGCCGTCGTGATCGCGGCGACCGTGACCACGCTGCGACGGCGCGCGGTCGCGCCCGCGCCCAGCGCCGCGCCCGCGACCGGAATGCGGCGCGTGCTCGAGAACAAGTGGTACGTCGATGAGCTGTTCGACGCAGTGATCGTGAAGCCGATCCTCGTCGCGTCGCGCGCGCTGTGGCGCTTCGTCGACCAAGGACTGATCGACGGCGCGGTGAACGGGTTGGGTTATGCGTCGCGTGCCCTCGGCTGGGTAGGCTCCCGGCTCCAGACGGGGCAGGTCAACACGTACGCGTTCGCCGTGGTCGCCGGCGCGCTGCTGCTTCTCGCCTTCGTGATGCTGCGATGACCGCCTTCCTCGACACCATCGGCTACGCGGGCTGGGCGCTCTCGGTGATGCTGATCATCCCCGTCGCGGGGATGGTGCTCATTCTGCTCGCGCCAGAGACGGCAGCGAAACGGATCGCGCTCGGCGTCGCCATGCTCGAGATGATCGTCTCGCTGCCGCTCTGGTTCGCGTTCAGCATCGTGAGCGCGCTGCCGCAGTTCACGGCGCAGGCGCCGTGGATCCCGCAATGGGGGATCGCCTACCGCGTCGGCGTGGACGGCATCAGCGTGCTGCTCGTGCTGCTCACGACCGTGCTGACGCCGATCACGGTGCTCGGCTCGTTCCGCTACATCCGGCAGCGCGAGAAGGCGTTCTACGCGATGCTGTTGATGCTCGAGACAGGGATCCTCGGCGCGTTCGTCGCACTCGATCTCTTCCTGTTCTTCATGTTCTGGGAGATCATGCTGGTGCCGATGTATTTCATCATCGGCATCTGGGGCGGCGAGCGGCGCGTGTACGCGGCGATCAAGTTCTTCCTGTTCACCACGGCCGGGTCCCTGCTCATGCTGGTCGGGATCCTGTATCTGGCGTTCAAGCATCGCTCGCTGACGGGCAGCATGTCGTTCGCGTACTTCGACCTGCTCCAGATTCCGCTCACGTTCTCCGAGCAATACTGGCTGTTCGGCGCGTTCGCGTTGGCGTTCGCCATCAAGATCCCGATGTTTCCGTTCCACACCTGGCTGCCGGACGCCCACGTCGAGGCGCCGACGCCCGGGTCCGTCATCCTGGCGTCCGTGCTGCTGAAGCTCGGCGCCTACGGCTTCCTGCGCTTCCTGCTGCCGTTCTTCCCGCAGGCGGCGACGCACCCGACGATCACAACGTTGCTGCTCGTGCTCGGCGTGATCGGCGTCATCTACGCCGCCTGGGTCGCCGCGGTACAGCCGGACGGCAAGAAGCTGGTGGCGTACACATCCGTCGCGCACATGGGCTTCGTCGTGCTCGGCATCTTCGCGTTGACCATCCAAGGTCTCCAGGGCGCGATGGTGGTGATGCTTTCGCACGGGCTGTCGACGGGCGCGCTGTTCCTCTTGCTCGGCATGATGTACGAGCGGCGCCACACGCGGCTGATCAGCGAGTTCGGCGGGCTCGCCGCCGTGGCGCCGCTTTTCGCGACCGCGTTCGTGATCACCGCGCTGGCCACCATCGGGCTGCCGGGCACGAGCGGCTTCATCGGCGAGTTCCTCGCGCTGCTCGGCACGTTCCAGACGCACCCGTGGATCGCCATCGTCGCGACGACCGGCGTCATCTTCGCCGCGTACTACATGTTGCCGATGGTGCAGCGCGTCTGGTTCAACCGGCTCGAGCGTGACGAGAACCGGACGTTCGCGGACCTCAGCCGCCGCGAGATCGCAGTGCTCGCGCCTTTGGTGGCGGGCATGATCTGGCTCGGCGCCTACCCGAAGCCGGTCCTCGAGCGGATGGAGGTCTCGCTGACCGAGCTGATCGAGTCGGTCGAACGCCGGAGCGCGCAGCACATAGGTTCCGAGTTCCGGGTTCCGGGTTCCGAGTTTGTCGCGGAACTTAACCCGGAACCCGGAACGCGGAACCCGGAACCGACGGCGCCGCAGGCGATGGAAGCGCAATGATCATCGACTTCTCCAGTTCCTGGCAGTACGCGCTCGCGCTGCTGCCGGAGGTGGTGTTGTCCGTCTGGGCGATGGGCCTGCTGCTGGCCGACGTGTTCCAGAAAGGCGACCGCAGCGCGCCATCCGCCGCGTGGGTCCCGCGCCTTACGCTGGTCGGCATCGCGTTGGCCGCCGCCGCGAACATCTGGCTGCTCACGCTCGAGGAGGCGACGCCCGCCGGATTGATCGCGCTCGACTCGTTCCGCGTATTCGTGAACTTCATCCTGCTGCTCGCCGCGGCGCTGTTCGTCCTGATGTCGACGCGGTATCTGGACGAGGCGAACCTGCGGCTGGGCGAGCTGTACGTGCTCGTGCTTTTCGCCACGGTGGGCATGATGGTGTTCGCCGGTACGCGCGACCTGCTGCTGATCTTCATCGGTCTCGAGCTGATGTCCGTGCCGATCTACGTGCTGACCGGCATCAACCGCCGCGACCCGCGCTCGGGCGAAGGCGCGATCAAGTACTTCCTGCTCGGCGCATTCTCGAGCGCGTTCTTCCTGTTCGGCATCGCGCTCGTCTATGGCGGCTCGGGCAGCACGAATCTGGCGTCGATCGCCACGGCCGTCGGCATCGACGGGCTCGGCGCGAACGCGCTGCTCGTGCTCGGCACGGCGATGCTCGCCGTGGGCTTCGGCTTCAAGGTGTCCGCCGTGCCGTTCCACATGTGGACGCCGGACGCGTACGAGGGCGCGCCCGCGCCGATCACGGGCTTCATGGCGGCCGCCGTCAAGACGGCCGCGTTCGCGGCGTTCCTGCGCGTCTTCCTGACCGCGTTCGGCGGGCTCTACGAGTCATGGGACACGATCGCGATCGGGCTCGCCGTGCTCACCATGGTCGGCGCGAACCTGGTCGCGCTCGTCGAGGGCAACGTGAAGCGAATGCTCGCGTACTCGAGCATCGCGCATGCGGGCTATCTCCTCGTCGCGCTGGCCGCGGCGAGCGTCATCGGCGCCGCATCGTTCCTCTTCTATCTCGCCGTCTACACGCTGATGACGATCGGCTCGTTCGCCGTCGTGATGGCGGTGGCGCGGAGAGGCGAGGAGCGGCTCGACCTGGACGCCTACGGCGGGCTCGGATGGCAGCGGCCGTTCATCGGCGTCGTGATGACCATCTTCCTGCTCTCGCTCGCCGGCTTCCCGTTCACGGGCGGATTCTTCGGCAAGGTCTACATCCTACAATCGGCGGTCGAGCAAGGCCTCGTGCTGCTCGCCGTCGTGCTCGTGATCACATCCTTGATCTCGTACTTCTACTACCTGCGCGTCGCGTGGTACATGTGGTTCCGCGAGCCCGACGCGAAACGCGATGATGGTGAGCCGATCGTGCTCACGCGGAGCATGACCGCCGCGCTGGCGTTCAGCGCCGTGGGTGTGGTCGTGCTCGGCGTGTTTCCCGGCGAGCTGCTCGACCTGGCGGAGCGCAGCGCCGCCGCGCTGCTTCAGGTCCCCGCGACGATGCTCGGATCCGGCCGTTGAGCGGCACCGCCCCTCTGGACACTACTATCTCGAGATCCGAAAACATGTCGATCAACCCGAGAATCTTCCGCGAATACGATGTTCGCGGAATCATCGATCGTGACCTGACCGAGGATGTGGCCGAGCGTGTCGGCCGTGCCTTCGCCAGCGAGCTGCGTGCTCGGACCGACGGCGTCGAGTCAGGCAGTGGCACGACGAACGGCGGCGCTCGGCTGACCGTCGCCGTCGGGCGCGACAACCGGCCCAGCTCGCCCGCGCTCGCGCGCGCCATCAGCGACGGCATCCGTGGCGCGGGCGTCGACGTGATCGACGTCGGCACCGTGCCGACGCCGTTGCTTTACTACGCCACCGAGCGATTCGGCACGAACGGCGGGCTCCAGGTCACGGGCTCTCACAACCCCCCGGAATACAACGGCTTCAAGATGCTGGCCGGCGGACGCGCATTGTACGGCGATGCGATCCAGCAGCTCAGGCAGCGCATCGACGCCGAGCGCTTCGAGACCGGTGGCGGCGCACTCGAGGAGCAGCCGGTCATCCCGCTCTACATCGATGACCTCGCCGGCCGCTTCCAGCTCGCCCGGCCGTTGAAGGCGGTCGTCGACTGCGGCAACGGCGCCGGCAGCCTGGTCGCGGCCGAGCTGCTCCGGCGCATCGGTCTCGATGTCGTGACGCTCTACTGTGAATCGGATGGCACGTTTCCGAACCACCACCCGGATCCCACGGTCGATGAGAACCTCCGTGACCTGATCGCACGCGTCCAGGCTGAGCACGCGGACGTCGGCGTCGCGCTCGACGGCGATGCCGACCGGATCGGCGCCGTCGATGAGAACGGCCGCATCATCCGTGGCGACATCCTCCTCCTGCTCTTCGGGCTCGATGCGCTCGAACGGCTCGGCGCGCCGCAGACCCTGGTCTTCGACGTGAAATGCTCCCAGGTCGTGCCTGAGGTGTATGCCGCACGGGGCGGTGTGCCGGTCATGTGGAAGACCGGCCACTCGCTGATCAAGGAGAAGATGAAGGAGACCCACGCGCCGATCGCCGGTGAGCTGTCCGGCCACATCTGCTTCGGCGAGGACTACTACGGATTCGATGATGCGCTCTACGCCGCCTGCTACCTCGCCCAGCTGCTGGCGCGCGGCCCCGTCCCGCTGTCCGAGCGCGTCGATGCGTTCCCGACCTATGTCTCGACACCCGAGATTCGCGTCGACGTCGACGAGGACTCGAAGTTCGACATCGTGCGGCGAGCCGTCGAGCACTTCCAGCGGGACCACGAGGTCGTCGCCGTGGACGGCGCCCGCGTCCAATTCCCAGACGGCTGGGGCCTACTCCGTGCATCGAACACCCAACCCGTTCTGGTGCTCCGCTACGAGGCCAGCACAAAAGATGCGCTCGGCCACATCCGTGAAACGATGGAGGGATGGTTGCATAGCCAGGGGATCGGTTCCGGAGACGACAACGCCTGACAGACAATGCGATGGCTGGCGCGCCGGCGCGCTGCAGGAATTCTCGCGCAAAGACGCGAAGCGCGCGAAATGTCCGCCAAGGCACTCGCGGATTCTTGGCGAGCTTGGCGCATTCGCGCGAGCATCCTCACCCGCCCAAATGC
>JBOHRM010000833.1:0-3906 GCA_050732715.1 Longimicrobiales bacterium | reverse complement strand
TTGCGGTCCGTCGGGCCGGTGATCTCGACACGACGGTTGTTATTGTCGGCGCGCGGCGGCGCGACGCGCCAATCGGCCTCGCGGATGTCGCGTGTCTCCTCGAGGAAGCCGGAGGGCGGCTCGCGCTCGGCCCGCGCGCGCAACAGTTGGTTGCGCCGTTCGCCGAACCGGCCGTGCAGCTCTGCGACGAACGCGAGCGTATCGGCGGATAGGATGTCGGCCAGACGTTCTTCAGCAGGTGGTGCGGCGGCAATGCCGTGGTTCCCGGTTCCCAGTTCCCGGTTTCCGGTTTCGAGTTTCGCAACGGTCACGGGCGACTTCCCCTTATCGAGTGGTCGAGTAGTGTCATCGGGTGGACGATCGGTGTGTCGAGGTATACGCCGATCTGGAGCGCGCAGCCCGGGTTCGCGGCGGCGATTGCGTCGGCGCCGGTGGCACGCAGGTTCTCGGCCTTGCGGCGGCCGAGCTCGGCCGCGGCATCGCGGTGCGTCAGGTTGTAGATGCCGGCCGAGCCGCAGCACAGCTCCCATTCGCGTGGCTCTACGAGCTCGAGCTCGGGGATCGCGCTCAGCAGCGCGCGCGGCTGCGCGCGGACCCGTTGCGCGTGCGCGAGATGACACGCGTCATGGTAGGCGACGCGGAGAGGCAGCGGTCGGCGCGCCGCGCGCGCCTCGTGCTCCGCGAGGAACTCGTGCACGTCGCGAACCTTCACGGCGAACGCTTCGGCGCGCTCGTCTTCGAGCAGGTGGCCGTACTCCTTCATCGCGGAGCCGCACCCGGCAGCATTGGCGATGACGTGGTCGAAGCCCTCGTACGCGGCGATGGTCGCGCGCGCCAGCTCGCGCGCCTCATCCTCGACACCGGTGTGCATCATCAGCGCGCCGCAGCACCGTGGCTGCCGTGGCGCGTGCACCTCCCACCCCTCGGCCGCGAGCACGCGGACCGTCGCGGCGTTGACGTCACCGAAGAACACGCGCTGCACGCAGCCTTGCATCAGTGCGACGCGGCCGCGGCGCTTGCCCCGCGCGGGCGTGACCTCGGGGAGCCGCTCGACCGCCGCGCGCAGCGGAACGGACGGCGCCAGCTCGCCGAACGGGACGGGGATGCGCAGCCAACGCCGAAGCGCCATGAACGGCACGAGCGCGCGCAACCGCGCGGGGTGCGTGAACAGCTCGAAGATGCCGCGACGCAGTGCACGCTCGCGCCACGTGCGCGTACCGTTGCGCTCGAGCTGTGGCCGTACCCGCTCGATCAGCCGGTCATACTGCACACCCGAAGGGCACGCGGTCACACACGCCATGCAGCCGAGGCACCGGTCGAGGTGCATCGTCATCTCGGGCGAGACGGCGCTGCCCTCCTCGTGGCCGACACGCATGAGCACGATGCGCCCGCGCGGCGAGTCCATTTCGTCCTCGAACACGAGGTAGCTCGGGCACGTGGGCAAGCAGAACCCGCAATGCACGCAGTCGTCGATCAGCTCCTTGGCGGGCGGGCGGACATCATCCCACGCGCGCTGCGCGCGCGGTTGCGGGTTGCGGGTTACGGGTTGCGGGTCCGGGGTGGTCTGTTCCCGGTTACCGATTCCGGGTGGGCTCACCACTCCGCTTTGCCGATCCACTTCGCCGGCCTCGGTCGGCTTTGCCGTCCCCGGTTCCGGGTTCCGGGCCGCGGGTGGGCTCCCAAACTCCCCCTTCACAGCCCCTTCGCCGACCTCCGTTGCCTGCGGCTCCGTCGGTTGCGCGTTGCGAGTTGTGGTCATGCGTCAAATTGCCCGCGATTCGGCGTGCTTCGTCATATTCTTCCCACAAAACTGCCGGTGTGGAACGCGCCGGCGGGATCGAACCGGTCCTTGACGCGCTTCATCAACGTGAGTGTGCTCGGCTCGATCTCAGGCCACGGCTCGGTCACGCGGTCCGCTCCGTCCAGCACGGTGCAAGCACGCGGCGCGAGCGCCCGCCGGATCGCGTCGACCCCAGACGCCGCGGGCAACGCGATCCATGACAGCCCGAGCGCCGCTCGTGACACCGCCGTGCCGCCGGCGGCTTCCGCGGCGCGCAGCACACGGGCGAGGTCCGTCGCGCGGCCGCTGACCTTGAGGACGATGTCGCGCGGCGCGCGTTGCAACGCCCGCTGTCGCGCCCACAGCTCATCGTCAGTGGTGATCGTTTCGATGCCCTCGAGCACGTCCATGCGCGCGGCGGCCGCGCGGGCGCGTTCGGCGGCCGCGGCGCCGCTGAAACGGACCAGCACGCGGCCCGCGCCGTTCGACCAGGACACATCGAGCGCATCCGCCTCGAGCGGGAGCCGCGCCAGCGCGAGCGCCGTCGCCGCGAGCCGGTCCGGGTCGGCGCTCGCACCCTGTGCGGTCGCCGTTGCGCTTGCGAGCGGGTGCAGCCGTATGGCGACCCGCGCGATCACGCCGAGCGTGCCGTACGAGCCCGCGAACAGCTTGGCGAGATCATAGCCGGCCACGTTCTTGATGACCTTGCCGCCCGACTTCGCGACCGTGCCGTCTGACAACACCACCGTGACCCCGAGCACCAGCTCACGGACGCTGCCATAGCGGTGGCGGAGCGGCCCGGAATCGGCCGCCGCGATGACACCGCCGATCGTGGCCGCGTCACCCTCGCCGAGCGGCGGGTCGAGCGCGAGCATCTGACCCGCGCGCCCGAACATCGCCTGCGCGTCCGCCAGTCGCACGCCCGCCTCGAGCACCGCCGTGAAATCGCCCTCGTTGTGCTCGAGCACGCGGTTGAGCCCGCGCGTATCCAGCTCGACCGCCCCACCCCTATCCGCCGCCGCACCGAGTTCCGGGTTCCGGGTGGGCTCCCCACCCGGCGCAACCCGTCCCCTTCGCCGACCTCGGTCGGCTCTGCCGCCCTCGGTTCCGGGTTCCGAGTTGGTCCCTGACGGTAGGTTCCCCGTTTCGGCCCCGATGACGCCTACTGCCAAGCCATTCGCTTCCCGGCCACCAGAGGCAGCGCTACGGCTGTCTTGGGCTAGCCAGCCCAATTTCGTGCCGCCGCCTCGCGGCCGAAGCGCCCGCCCCACCTCCGCATGCTCGCGGATCGCCGTTGCAGCCTCCTCGATCGTAACGGGCTGGACGCAACTCGGAACTCGGAACTCGGAACCCGGAACTCCCATGCTCAGAATCGCTCCGCAAGCCCGGCCGCCTCGAGCGGATGCTGCCGGTACGGACCCGGCACTTCGCCGCACAGCCGCGGCGTCGGCATGACCTTGCCCGGGTTCGCCAACCCCGCCGGGTCGAACGCGCAACGCAGTCGCTGGAATGCATCCAAATCCGCGTCCGCAAACATCTTCGGCATGTGCTTCTTCTTGTCCACACCCACCCCGTGCTCGCCCGTGATCGAACCGCCCGCCTCGAGGCAGACATCGAGAATCCGACCCGACAGCTCCTCCGCTCGCTCCGCCTCGCCCGGCACCGAACCGTCGTAACACACGAGCGGGTGCAGATTGCCGTCGCCCGCGTGAAACACGTTCGCCACCGTCAGGCCGTACTCGGCCGCGAGGCGCTCGATCCCCTCGAGCACCTCCGGCAGGCGCGTACGCGGGATCACACCATCCTGCACGAAATAGTTCGGTGCGATCCGGCCCATCGCCGCGAATGCCGCCTTCCGCGCCTTCCAGAACCGCGCACGCTCGGCGTCGTCTCGCGCAACGCGGACATCATCGGAGCCACGCCGCATGCAAATCGCCGCGATCTCGTCGAACTGGAGCGCACACTCCTGACCCGCACCATCCAGCTCGACCAGCAACGCCGCGCCACGGCCCACGGGGAACCCCGCGTGCGCCGCCTGCTCCGCCGCCTCGATCGCCTTTGCATCCATCATCTCGATCGCGGCCGGCACCACACCACCGCGCACGATGTCCGACACCGCCTCGCCG
>JBOHRM010000832.1:0-2276 GCA_050732715.1 Longimicrobiales bacterium | reverse complement strand
AGGGGTTCAGCGAGCGGAGCGCCCGGTAGAGGTTGAACGGCGGGGCGCGGAGCGGCACGGTCAGCCGTTGGCTGAGCACGACCTGAAACGCGTCGCCCGCGGCGATGCATTCGCGGATACGCTCGACATCGTGCTCGTACGCTTCGCGGGTGTACGTGCTCTCGGGCCGTGTTTCGTGCGCCGCCTCGCGCAGCTCGAGCGGTCGCGGCGCGGGCTCGGCCGCGAGCGTGGCGGCGATGCGCTCGAGTGCGGCGGCAGCCGTGTCATAGCGCTCGCGCAGCGTGCGTTCATCGGCGCCCGCGGTCTCGACGGTAGTGATCGCCTGCGCGCGACCGTAGATATTGTCGATCGCGAGCACGATGTCGGTGAACAGGACGAGAGCTTCCGGCGTATCGACGCCGGCCGCGGGTGCATCATCGAGCCGCTCGATGTAGCGGATCACGTCGTATCCGAGGTACCCTACGGCGCCGCCGAAGAAGCGAGGCAGCCCGGCGAGCGGGACGGGGTCTACGGCGCGGATGCGCGCATCGAGATCAGCGAGCGGGTCATCGCACGCGACGCGGGACCAGCCGTGCTCGGGCGACCAGATCGACACGCGGCCGCCGGCCTCGAGCTTCCACGCGGAGCGCGGTGCGGTGCCGAGGAACGTATAGCGCGCCCACTTCTCGCCGCCGACGAGCGATTCGAGAAGAAAGCCGAAGCGCGCGCGCGGGCCGTTGGCCGGGCGGGTGAGCTTCGCGTACGCGGTGACGGCGGTGTCGCAGTCGAAAAGAAGCTCGCGCCAGACGGGAACGGCCGCGCCCGTGCGGGCGTAGTGGGTGAACTCGTCGAACGAGGGTCTGAGCATGCGTCGTGCCAATGTCGAGTGATTCGGCGGGTGTGTCAATCGTTGCGGTCGACACGGGCGGCACGTTCACGGACGTCGTCGCCTGGATCGATGGCACGGTGCGCGTATTGAAGCTGGCGTCGACGCCAGCGGACCCATCGACGGCGGTGATCGAGGGCGTGCGCCAGGTCCTGGCGGCGGCCGATGCCGCAGGCACGTTTATCCTCGTTCATGGTTCGACGGTCGCGACGAACGCGCTTCTCGAGCGGCGCGGTGCGAGGGTCGCGCTCGTGACGAATCGAGGGTTCGAGGACGTCATCGAGATCGGGCGGCAGAACCGGCCGCAGCTCTATGCGCTGGTAGGCACGCGGCCGCCGCCGCTGGTCGCGCGCGCGGACCGGCACGGCATCGCTGGGCGGCTGGGCGCGGACGGCGCCGAGATCGAGCCGCTCGATGGCGCCGAGATCGACGGATTGGCCGATCGCGTGGCGGACGCCGATTCGATCGCGATCTGCCTGCTCCACAGCTATGCGAACGACGCACACGAGCAACGGGTTGCGCGATCTCTCGGCCGGCTCGCGCGGCCGGTCTCGGTGTCGAGCGAGCTGCTGCCCGAGTTCCGCGAGTACGAGCGCACGGCGACGACCGTCGCGAACGCGTACGTGTCGACGCTGATGGACCGATACCTCGGCGAGATCGAGCGCGCGTGCGGCGCACGCAGGGTTCGCGTCATGGGATCGGGCGGCGGCGCGATCCCGGTGAGCCGGGCGCGACGCGAGGCTGTGCACACGATCCTTTCCGGACCCGCCGGTGGCGTGATCGGCGCACGGGCCGTCGCGCGCGACGCGGGCTACGACACCATCATGACCTTCGACATGGGCGGCACATCGACTGACGTGTCGCTCTGTCCGGGCCGCCTGCTGCACACGCGCGAATTCTCGATTGCCGGTGCGCCGATCGCGATACCGGTGCTCGACATCCATACGGTCGGCGCGGGCGGCGGCTCGATCGCGCGCGTGGATGCGGGCGGCGCGCTGCGTGTCGGCCCCGAGAGCGCTGGCGCGGTGCCCGGCCCGATCTGCTACGGGCGCGGTGGCGCGGAGATCACAGTGACGGACGCGAACGTGTGGCTGCGCCGGCTGCCGGCCGGCAGCTGGCCGCATCCGCTGTCGGGGGCCACGGCCGCCGGCGCGCGGGATCGAGGCGAGCGCGCGCGGGCGGCGGCTGGGGCGGAGGCGTCCGGACGCGACGCGGGTCGACGAGCGGGCGGCGGTCTCGACCGCGACGCCATTGAAGCGCCGCTCGCCCGACTCGCCCACGCGCTCGGTACGGGTCTCGACGCCGCGGCGGAGGGCGTGATCGCCGTGGCGAACGCGGCGATGGAGGGCGCGCTGCGGGTCATCAGCGTCGAGCGAGGCTACGACCCGGCCGACTTCACGATGGTCTGTTT
>JBOHRM010000831.1:0-2971 GCA_050732715.1 Longimicrobiales bacterium | reverse complement strand
ACCGGCCCAAACATTTCATCGATTCGACGGTGCCGCCCGAGCGGCATTGAGGACTGAAAAGATGTGCTAGCATCTCCGGTGTCGCCGCGTACATTCATTCTCACCGATCCACGTCCGGTTCGTGCCTCCGCGTTGTGATGGTGGCAGCACTCTTGCTGTCGCATTCAGGCCGATGAACGGGCCCGGCGACTGCCGGATGACGGGACCGATGACTACGCGAGGAGGCCGATGCCGGTGTACGTGTTTCTCGCCTGCGCCATGGTCGCGGGCGGGTTCCAGAGCGGCGATCTGCGGGTCGCACGTGACATCGAGCCTCGTACCGAGCGTATCGTGGTGGCGCCGGCCGAGACGCTGGCGGTCACGATCCGCGGCAGCGGCGATCCGGTTCTGATCGTCCCCGGTCTCCTCGGCTCGGCGTTCGGCTTTCGGCATGTCATCCCCGAGCTCGTAGCGGATAGTTTGCAATCGATCACGATCGATCCGTTGGGTACCGGCGGTTCCTCGCGGCCGCGTGATGCCGACTACTCGCTCGAGAGCCAGGCGTCGCGCGTAGCGGCCGCGGCGGACTCGCTCGGGTTGCGCGGCGCATTCATCCTCACGCACTCGGTCGGCGCATCGATCGCGTATCGTCTTGCGATTCAGAGGCCGGACCTCGTGGCCGGCATCGTTTCGATCAACGGCGGCCCGGCGGAGCGCGCGGGGACGCCCGGGCTGCGTCTCGCGCTTCGATTCGCACCGCTGGCCAGGCTCTTCGGCGGCCGCGACATGCTTCGCGGCAAGGTAAAGAGCGGTCTGCGTGACAGCTCCGCGGACGATTCGTGGGTCACGGAGGAAGTCGTGGATCAGTACGCCGCACCGTACCAGGAAGACCCGGGGGACGCGCTCCGCACCATGCGCGAGATCGCGTCGGCGGAAGAGCCCGAAGCGCTCGAGCCGCGCCTCGGCCGGATCACCGTGCCCGTCCTGCTGCTGGTCGGTGGCGGTACCGAAACGGATGTGGTCGATGCCGACGAGATCGCCACGCTCGTCGATCGCTTGCCCGCGCTCCACGTCGACACCGTGCCGGACGCGGGTCAATACATCCAGGAGGAGCGGCCCGACCGCGTCGTGGCGGCGATCCGCGAGCTACGCGCGATCGTCTACGCTGCGCGGTGGCACCATCGCCTGCCGTCGTGATCGACGGCGGTGTTACGCCGCCCTACGCGCTGCCCGCTCGTGCTCGCGTATCACGAGACAATAGCTGTCGAGCAATCGAGCGTTGACCTCAGCCCAGCTGTAACGGAACGCGGCGTTGCGTGCGTGTTGGCCCATCGCCCTGCGGCGGGCGGGATCTTCGAGCAGCGTCTGCGTCGCGTCCGCGAGCTCGACCGGATCGTGCGGCCGTGTGATGAACCCTGTCGTTCCCACGTCGACCAGACCGGGCGGGCCGCCTCGATCGACAACGACCGTGGGCAGACCGGAAGCCATCGCCTCGAGCACGACGTTGCCGAACGTTTCGGTGGTCGATGGGAACACGAACGCGTCCGCGGACGCGTACCATTTGGCGAGCTCATCGCCTTTCAGCCAGCCCGTGAAACGTGCATCGGGCAGCGCCGCCTCGAGCTGCGGGCGCATCGGCCCGTCGCCGACGAGCGCGACACGGTGCGCGACGCCGCGCCCTCTGAGCAGCCGGTGCATCGCGACGAGGTCTTCGAGGTCTTTTTCCTTGACCAAGCGGCCGACGAACAGGACCAGCGGCGTGTGTTCGTCGGCCCCGAGCTCGGCGCGCAGTGTGGCGCAGCGTTTGGTCGGTGAGAATCGCGACAGGTCGATGCCACGGGACCAGAGCTCGACGCCGCGGATGCCGCGCTCCTGCAACTCGCGCCCCGTGGTGGAAGAGGGCGCGTACACGCGGGCGCAGCGGTTGTAGAACCATCGCAGGTAGGCCCAACCCTGCTCTTCGAAGCGGCCAAAGCCGTAGTAGCGGAAGTACGAAACGAAGTCGGTGTGGAAGCTCGTGACGATCGGTACGCCGCGGCGCGTCGCATAACGCTGTGCCCAGATCGCGGCGGGCGTGGGGCTCACCACGTGGATCAGGTGGGGGGCGAGTGCGTCCATCTGTTTCGCGATCGCCGGCCCGGGCGGCAGGCTGAGGCGATAGTCACGGTACAGCGGGAACACCATGGACGGCACCGTCTGCACGCGCGAGCTCCAACCTACGCGCTCGCCGGGATTGATCGGTGAATAGATGCGGAACTCGATGCCGCGTTTCTCGAGCGCTTCGAACAGGTGCCCGAGTGTGAGGGTAACGCCGTCCACGAGGGGGGGCAGCGTTTCGCTGAAATAGACGATCCTCATACGGACCACGCCTTCAGAGGTGAACCCCGTTTCGCCTATCCACCGGCCACGTATACGTGCCACGCATACGTATTAGAGTACCGCGATCACATCACGCTGTCGCGCCACGCGCGTCACGACCGAGTCACAGCATATCGTCGAGGAGCCGGCTCCAGGCGCGCAGCTGAGTGAAAAGCAGGAACCGGTCGTGAACGCTTCGCTGCGCCGCCCGGCCGAGCCGCTCGAGCGCGTGCGGGTCGGCCAGCATCTCGTCCAGCGCGCGCTCGAGCGCGTCGATATCCTCCGGATCCTGCACCAGACGGCCGTCAATCCCGTCGCGAATCTGCTGGCGCGGTCCGCAAGCGCGCGAGTTGCTGAGCACCGGCACGCGTTTCCACATCGCCTCGGCGATCGTCAAGCCGAACCCTTCGCGCAGTGAATTCTGCACCACGATCGTCGACGCACGCTGGAGCGCGTTCACGATGAGGGCGTTCTCATCGACGGACCGCATCGGCAGCGCGATGATCGCGATGTCGTCTTGGACCGCGGGGTGCAGCTCCGTGTACTCGGCGGTCAGCCCGTCGAAGACGTCTTTCGCCTCGGGGTCGTCCTGGACCGCGTCGGGCGCGGGGCCCCCGAGCACGAGGCGCACGAG
>JBOHRM010000830.1:0-7990 GCA_050732715.1 Longimicrobiales bacterium | reverse complement strand
ACCGGCCCAAACATTTCATCGATTCGACGGTGCCGCCCGAGCGGCATTGAGGACTGAGGAGAGCCCATGAGCTCCACGATTCATCTATTGCAGACCCAGGATGCGGCCCGAGACGAGCCTGCTCAGGACCGCGTCCCGCCCGCCGATGGCGAGCTGTTCGATGCATATTCGCGCGCGGTCGTGAACGCCGCCGAGCGGGTCGGGCCCGCCGTGGTTCGCGTCGATGTCGAGCGCAAGGTTTCCGTGCGAACGCGGCGCGGCACGAGCCAGCGCGACGTTGCAGGGCACGGCTCCGGCTTCATCTTCACGCCCGACGGCTTCATTCTGACGAACAGTCACGTGGTAAAGGGCGCCGGCGTCGTTCGCGTCGAGATCCCCGACGGCCGCAGCGTCGCTGCCGAGGTCATCGGCGATGACCCCGACACCGACGTCGCGGTCCTCCGCATCAGCGCCGGCGATCTCACGTGGGCTGAGCTCGGCGACTCTGGTGCGCTGCGTGTCGGCCAGCTGGTCATCGCGATCGGCAACCCGCTCGGCTTCCAGAGCACGGTGACGGCGGGCGTGGTCAGCGCGCTCGGCCGCTCGTTCCGCTCAACCACCGGCCGGCTGATCGATGACGTGATCCAGACCGATGCCGCGCTCAACCC
Source organism: Longimicrobiales bacterium (assembly GCA_050732715.1). Lineage (GTDB taxonomy): Bacteria > Gemmatimonadota > Gemmatimonadetes > Longimicrobiales > RSA9 > JBOHRM01. The sequence continues at coordinate 7,343 of JBOHRM010000830.1, read as the reverse complement.
CGGCAATTCGGGCGGGCCGCTGGTCGACTCGCGAGGCGAGGTGGTCGGCGTGAACACGGCCGTGATTCTGCCCGCTCAGGGGATCTGCCTCGCCGTCGGCATCAACACGGTCAAGGTCGTTGCGGCGAAGCTGATCCGCGACGGCCGCGTGCATCGCGGCTATCTCGGCGTCAGCGGCCAGAATATCGCGCTCGAGCCGTCCGCCGCGCGCGCACTCGGCATGCCCGGCGGCGGCGTGCTCGTGCTCGACGTCGAGCACGGCAGTCCTGCTGACGATGCGCGTATCCGTCAGGGCGACGTGATCATCGGCCTCGACGATAGGCCGATCGCCGGCATTGACGACCTGCACCGCGTGCTGACGGATGACAGCATCGGACGCGAGATCGCGCTCGAGCTGCTGCGCGAGCGGACACGTTTGGCCGTCGCGGTGCGCCCCACCAGCAAGGTGTCACCGTGACCGGTCTCCAGTGTGCCACGTGTCCGACCCCATGCCGGCGGTCCACGAGACTGGGAATTGGTTCCGGTCCCAATGACTCCCGGCGAGGGACCGTGGGAACGTGGCCCCGGAGTGGTGGAGCCCAACCCACCCGGGGCCGAAGTTCATCACGCGGCCGACGTGCCCGATGCGCTCGAGGCCGACGCGAACTCGACGCTGCCGGTGTAGTTCACCATCCACTGGACGCCGAACTTGTCGGTGAGGTGGCCGTATAGCTCGGCCCACTCCGTCTTCTGGAGCGGCATGCCTGGCTCGCCCCCCGCGGCCAGCGCGTTGAAGAGTCGCTCGGCTTCCTCCGCGCTGTCGGTGTCGATGGTGATCGAGAAGTTGTTCCCCGCCACGAACGGAAACGGCATCGAGTCGACGTAGTCCGTGGCCATCAGCAGGTTGTGCGGGCCGAGCGGGAGCGCGATGTGCGCGATCTTGTCGAGATCCGCCTCCGCGACGCCCATCGAGTTGTCGGCGAAATCTCGGAAGCGTGCCACGCCGAGGAGCTCCCCGCCGAACACCGACTTGTAGAAGTTGAACGCCTCCTCGGTGTTGCCTTTGAAGTTGAGGTACGGATTCGCCGCCTTCATGACAGTCCTCCCTGAGGTTGTTGTGTGAGGGGTATCGGTGCGTAGCTCAACTGCTCGTGCCAGTCGGCCGGCCGACCTTCGCGCGTGTGGTCGAACAGATTCCAGAGTGGCTCGAGTGCACCCACGTGGCGTAGGTCCTGTCCGGGGTCGGTGGGCGCATAGAGCAGCTCCGAACCCCAGAAGTGACGGATCTGTTCACCGCCGCGGTCCCTGCCAGGCGCGAACAGTTCCGATAATCTTACATCGGTGATGGTGCCGTCCGCACCCCGCCCCTGGAAGGTGTAATCCTGCGGGACCACGCCGCCTGGCGGTAGCCGGCGCCTCGCGGCGACCACGGACTCGGTGGCGCGGCGCAGCTCGGTCTCGAGCTCGAGCAACTCGTTCCGTGCCGCGCGGTACGCGTCTGATTCTCCGGGGAACGAAATCGCCATGGCGCTCCTGCCCAAGTGAGAGTGCGAGCCATCCTCCTGCGGTTGGTCGAACGGACCGCCTCGAGATCGACATGTCCCGCTGACGGGGCGGTTGCGGCTCGCTCGTGCTCGGCGCGGTCGAGCGAACGAACGCAGAAGCCGGGCTCGAGGACGCGGAAATGACGCGAGCGGCCTTGCGCCCGCTCGGCCGGCCGTGGTAGTTCAACGTTACAAGAAAGCGACAATCCTACCGCCGCGGCACCTGGGCGGCGTTCGATCAAGCGAGCCACCCCATGTCGACCTCGATGCGTGAGTCCGGCTTCGCGCCCGCGCCCGATCCGACACCGGTCACTGCTCGGTCGCTGATGGAGCGGCTTGCCGCGGGTGACGATTCCGCGTTCGACGCGTTGGTACGCCAGCATTGGGTGGCGCTCGTGGCGTACGCCGACCGGATTCTCGGCAGCAGGGACGCCGCGGAGGACGTGGTTCAGGAGACCATGCTCCGCGTCTGGCAGCAGCGCGCGACTTGGACGCCGACCGATCGATTGCGCAGCCTGTTGTATCGGATCACGCGAAACCTCTCACTGAACGAGCGCCGGAACGCGAAGGTGCGAGAGCGCCGCGGTGCTCCCGGTTCCGATTTCGATGCTCGACCGTCAGAATCGCCGTTGGAGCTGGTCGAGCGGCGAGAGATTCGGGACGCCGTGGCGCGCGCACTCGATTCGTTGCCGCCCCGGCGCCGCGAAGTCTTCGTTCTCAGCCGATACCACGGGCACAGCTACCGCGAGATCGCGGAGATCATGGACATCTCGCCCCAGACCGTGGCGAACACGATGAGCGCCGCTCTCGACGAGCTGCGTGCGCTGCTGCGGCCGCAGCTCGAATCCCTCCTCGCTCACGACGGCCCTCGCATCCCGGCCTGATAGTAGAGGTGCGTCCGTTGGGGTGTTGTTGAACCTGAACCTCATTGGGCGAGGAGCGCCGGTGGACGAACTGATCGTTCGCGCATTGCATGGCAACGCATCCACGCGCGAGCTGGAACAGCTCGGCCAATGGCGGCGCGCATCGGCTTCGAATGAGCAACGGTTCCGCGAGGTCGAGGCGGTCTGGCGTCTCTCGGCGGTGCGCGCCGAGATCGATCCGTCCGCGCGCCCGCCGTCCGGCCACGAGGTGCTCGGCCGGCTGGCTCGGTCGGGGCGCTCGACACGATCCTTTGCGCACGGCTGGCCGGCGAAGGTCGCGGGCATAGCGGCGGCGCTCGCGGTTGGCGTGCTGCTCGGCCGTGGCGTGCTGGTTCGCGCGCCCGCCGAGATTCCCAGCGCGGAGTTTCATACCGGAGCCGATGAGTTGGGCACCGCCGCGCTCCATGATGGCACCGTGGTCCGTCTGGGCCCGCGCACGCGGCTCGAGGTCAACATCGGCGCGGGCACGCGTGAGGTCGAGTTGGACGGCCGAGCGTTCTTCGCGGTCGCGAGCGCTGAGGACCGTGCATTCCGCGTTCGTACTGCAGGTGGTGAGGTGACCGTGCTCGGCACGCGGTTCGAAGTCGAGTCGCGCGATGATGGACTCCGACTGCTCGTGCTCGACGGCCGAGTCACCGTGTCGAGTCGCGGCGAAGCGGTCGAGCTTCGGGAAGGCGAGCTGGCGCGTGTGATCCGCGGCGAACGGACAGCGGTCATCAAGGTCTCGAATCCCGCGGCGCAGCTCGACTGGATGGGTTCGTTCCTCGCCTTCGAGTCGACGCCGCTGGACAAGGTCGCGCGCGAGCTGGAGCTGCGGCTCGGCGTCGACATCGAGATCGCCGACTCTGCCGTCGCGAACCGCACGGTGACCGCGTGGTTCGGCGAACAAGATCGTGATGAGGTCGTGCGCGTCATTTGTCGTACTGCGGGCGTCCAGTGCAGGGCTGCCGCGGGCGTGATTCACATGGAGGTGACACCGTGAATTGGATCCTGATCGCGGCGTCCGCCGCGATTCCCGGTCTGTCGAGCATCGCCACGGGCGCGGCGATGGCAGGTGGCGTGGGCTCACCACTCCAGACCCGCTCGATGGTGAGCGCCTTTCGCTACGAGCTCGAGCGTAAGGCCGGTATCGAGCTCCAAGGCTACTCGCTGAAGGCCGGTCTCGCAGCGTTGCGTGACCAGGCGGGGATCCCCATGGCGTTCAGCCCGAGCTTGCTGCCGGATGATCTGCGTGTCACGTGTGATTGTGAGCACGTCTCAGTAGAGGAAGCGCTGCAGCGCATGCTTTCGGGTTCGGGCTTCCGCTACGTGCGCGTCGGGCGTCACATCGTGATCGAGCCGGATCCGCAGATCGCCCCGGGCGCGGACGCGACGCGGGCACAGGCGGGCGGCTTCGGCCAGCCGGTCTTCGTGCGCGCCATCGCGTCGACCTCGCCGCTCGAGGTCCGGACGGCGGCAGCCGTGATCGAGAGGGTCGGCACGATCACGGGTGTGGTGACCGAGGCGGGTACAATGAGGCCGCTGGCGTCGGCCAGTGTCACCGTCCAGGGCACGGACCTCGGGACGTTCACCGACGCCGATGGCCGGTACTCGCTCGAAAGTGTGCCGGACGGTGACGTGACGCTGAACGTGTCGTTGCTCGGCTACGGTCAGGTCAGTCACACGGTCCGCGTCGTGCCCGGTCAGGTCACGACCCAAGACGTCCAGCTGACCGAACGGCCGCTCGATCTCGATGGGATCGTGGTCACCGGTACCGCGGGCGGCACGCGCCGGCGCGCGATCGGCAACGTTGTCGAGAGCATCGATCCGTCCAGCGTCCTCGAGGTTTCGCCCGTGGCCAACGTGGACCAACTGATCGGCCAGCGGGTGCCCGGCCTGATCACGATGCCGTCCGCCGGGCAAGTCGGCACCGGCTCGTCGCTCCAGATCCGTGGCGTTGGCAGCATGTCGCTCAGCACGGACCCGATCGTCTACATCGACGGGATTCGTATGGACAGCGACCCGCGGCGCGGCGGCACGCAGCGCGGGGGCAGTCGGGTCAGCAGGCTCAACGATCTGAACCCGAACGACATCGAGCGGATCGAGGTCATCAAGGGTCCGGCCGCGGCCACGTTATACGGTACGGAAGCCTCGAACGGCGTCATCCAGATCATCACGAAGCGCGGTGCGAGCGGGGAGCCTAGCTTCGATGTCGGCGTCCGCGTTGGCACGAACTGGATGTGGAACCCCGAGCATCGCGCGGGCCTGCGCTGGTGGCGCAACCCCGAGACGGACGAGCTGGTCAGCTTCAACGTCTACGAGAACGAGCGGATCAACGGGCTGGGCGCGATCTTCGATTATGGTCTCACGCAAGGCTACGATGCGAGCCTTCGTGGCGGGAACGACGCCGTGCGTTATTTCGTCTCGGGTTCCTACGAGCACGACACCGGCATCGTCGACTGGAACTGGGACAAGCGCTTCGCGATCCGTGCGAACCTCGACGTTGCGCTGAGCGACAAGCTCTCGCTGCGCGCCAGCAACGGCTACATCCAATCCCGCACCCGGCTGATCCAGGGCGGCATCAACTTCGACCCGTTCAGTCAGCTGATCTGGTCCACGCCCGCGACCATGAACCAGGCGCAGCGCGGCTGGATGGTCGCGCCGCCCGAGGAGTGGGGCGACGTCGAGGATCGCGCGGACAACGGTCGCACCACCACGAGCATCGAGCTGAACTACCAGCCGGTCGACTGGTCGACGCACCGTCTGGTCGCCGGCCTCGACCGTAGCGAGGAGAACAACTGGCTGCTCATACCACGCCAGCCGGAGGGCGCGAATCACTTCTACGGCAACGCGGCGCTCGGAACGAAGGACGTATCGAGGGGCTCGCGGTCGTTCGTCACGGTCGACTATGCCGGCACGGCGAACTGGCGGCTCAGGGGCTTGTCGATGACCAGTTCCGTCGGCTTCCAGTACTACCGGCGGACGAACGCGGTGACCGGTGCGGAGGGCTCCGAGTTCCCGGCCGTGCCGATCACGACCGTGACGGGTGGCGCCGTGCGATCCGGCTCGGAAGCTTTCTCCGAGAACGCGACAGTGGGCGTCTATCTGCAGCAGCAGGTCGGCTGGCAGGACCGTGCGTTCATCACGGGCGCGATCCGAGGCGACGACAACAGTGCGTTCGGCACCGACTTCGATGCCGCGATCTACCCGAAGCTGAGCGCGACGTGGGTGATCAGCGAGGAGCCGTTCTGGGGTTTCGATCCCGTGGATGAGCTGCGACTGCGGGCTGCGTGGGGCGCGGCGGGCCAGCAGCCCGGCACGTTCGACGCGGCGAGGCTCTATGACCCGCAGATCGGCTACCGAGATCAACCCGCGCTCGAGCCGGCGGAGTTCGGCAATCCGCAGCTCAAACCCGAGCGTGGCGAGGAGCTCGAGGCGGGGTTCGACGCGGCGGTCCTCGGCGGACGCGTGAACATCAACTACACCGGCTACCTGCGCAATATCAGGGACGCGATCGTGAACCGGCCGCTGCCGCCGTCCAGCGGGTTCGATGGATCACAGGTCGTGAACATCGGGCGAGTGAAAGGCTGGGGACACGAGGTCGGGCTGACCGCGCGCATCGTGCAGTCGTCACGTTTTTCGTGGGACATCGAGACGCAATACGCGGCGATGAGGAACCGGATCGAAGATGTCGGCGGCATCGAGTTCATCGGTGCGGGCGGACAGGCGCAGCATCGAGAGGGCTACGGAATCTCCGACCTCTTCATGTACCGCATCCTGTCGGCGGAGGTCGATTCCGAAGGGTTCGTGACCGAGGCGATCTGTGACGGCGGCAGTGGCGCCTCGGGTCTCGATCCCGGCGGGTCTCCGATACCGTGCGCCGATGCCGGTAAGGTCTGGTGGGGGCCGACCCAGCCCACGTGGCAGCTCGCCGTAGGCACGACGTTGACCCTGTTCAACAACGTGCGCCTGTACGCGCGTGCCGAGGGCAACGGCGGCCATCATCAGGTGAACACCGAGATCCGTGCCATCCACAACCTCGGCAACTCGCAGGCGGTCATTCTTCGCAACGACCCGCTGCTCCAGGCGTATCGCGCGATCGAGAACGACGCGACCGGCGCATATGAAGCGGGATTCTTTCGGCTCCGTGAGGTCTCGGCCACCTACGACCTTCCCGAGTCCTGGGCGGCCCGGTTCGGTGCCTCCGGCGGCACGATCAGCGCCGGCATGCGCAACGTGATGATGCTGTGGACCGCGGAGGACGGCTGGGGCACGTCGCGCGATGGATCGATCACCGTGCCGATTGCGAACATGATCGCGTGGGACCCCGAGATCCGCGGCTCGGGCGTTCGCTCGAACAACTACCAGACCATCATGCCACCCACGGCCAGCGCGACCGTCTCGGTCCGGCTTCGCTTCTAGTGGTCCGATTCCGAAGTAACGTGTCACCACCGAGAGCGGCGATGCGCCCGGGCGGCAAGGCGCGAGGCCGAAGGAATAGCACGGCTATTTCGAGCGCCGAGCAACGCCGCCGCACGGGATGCAGCGCCGCTCGAATGTAACGTGACTTTGGAATCGGACCACTAGTGTACACACGGGCTCGCGCGACCGGGAGTGGGACACCCGCGGCCGCGCCCACCGCACGAGCGACGTCGGCAGAGAGATTAGGCAGCAGGAGATAAAAACATGATGCGGATCGAATTCGAAGCTCGAAATCGCGGAACGACCTTTCCGCAGCTTTTCGGCGGCAGGCGCGGCACCGGCCCGACGAGACGTGTGTTCATCGCGATCGCGTCGATCGCGCTCGTCCTACCCGGCTGCGATTCTCTACTCGAGGTCGAGATCCCCGGGAGGGTCGAGGAGGGTGCACTCGGAGATCCTGCGCTCGCCACGACGCTGGTCAACAGCGCGCTAGGCC
>JBOHRM010000829.1:0-2159 GCA_050732715.1 Longimicrobiales bacterium | reverse complement strand
TCGACCGGAAGGACGAAGATCTTGCCATCGTCTCGACGGCCGGTATGGGCATGGCTTTCGATTGCCTCCATGACCGCGAGCACACCGTCGTCCTGGACGACGATCTCGGTGCGTCTGGTCTCCGTGTAATCCTCGAGCTCGGCCCGATGGCTCTCCGGCCGCTGCTCGACTTTCTCGCGGCCGAACCCGCGCGCTTCCGTGACCGTCATGCCCGGGAAGTGCGGGAGGTGCTCGAGCGCACGCGTCACGGGATCGAGCCGGTTCGGCCGCAGAAACGCGATGATTATCTTCATCGAAATCCTCCGTTGAGGCGGGACGCGCCATCACCGGTCGCCCGCTGTGGTCATCAGAACCGCACGGGCTCCTGGTGCAACCAGCGGTACAGCACGGGCAGCACGAGCAGCGTCAACGCGGTGGAGGTGACGAGCCCACCCACGACCGTGACCGCGAGCGGCCGCTGCACTTCCGAGCCGGGTCCTGTGGCGAACAGCAGCGGAATGAGGCCGAGCATGGCGCACAGCGCCGTCATGAGCACGGGCCGAAGCCGCAGCATCGCGCCGCGCTCGACCGCCTCGCGGATGGGCAGGCCGTGCTCGCGGTGGAGCTGGTTGAAGTACGTCACGAGCACGACGCCGTTCAGCACGGCGATGCCGAATAGCGCGATGAAGCCGACACTCGACGGCACTGACAGGTTCTGCCCGGCGATCGCCAGCGCGGCCAGGCCGCCGACCAGCGCGAGCGGGATGTTCAGGAAGATGAGCAGCGCCTCCCGCAGCGAATTGAACGAGGCGAACAGCATCGCGAAGATCAGCAGCAGCGTCATCGGTACGACGATCATGAGCCTCCGGTTGGCGGTCTGCGCGAGCTCGAACTGGCCACCGTAGGTCACGAGGTAGCCGGGCGGCAGCTGGACATCGCGACCGATGCGCTCCTGCGCCTCCGTCACGAGCGAACCCATGTCGCGGCCGCGCGCGTTCAGTTGCACGGTGATGAAGCGCTGATTGTTCTGGCGCGAGATCTGGCGCGGCCCGATGAGGGTTTCGATGGTCGCCACCTGACCCAACGGCACGAGCGAGCCGTCCGCGGCCTGGAGCAGCAGCGCTTCGACGTCATCGGGCCGGGCGCGGTAGGATTCCGCGAAGCGCACGAAGATCGCCCAGCGTCGCTCGCCCTCGAAGAGCTGGCCGGCCGCCCTGCCGCCGATCGCCGCACGCACGGCTTCCTGCACTTCCTCGACGGGAATGCCGTAGCGCGACAGCACGGCACGGTCGAGCGTGATGCGCAGCTGCGGCTGGCCGGTGATCTGATCGACCTGCACCTCGGACGCACCTTCGATGCCGCGCAAGATGGCCGCGACCTCGCCCGCATTCTCGAGCAGCACGTCGAGGTCGTCACCGAATATCTTGATCGCGATCTGCGCCTTCGTGCCGGTCAGCAGCTCGTCGACCGACGCGGCGATCGGCTGCGTGAAATTGAGCTGCACGCCGGGGAAATCCTCGACCCGCGCCTGCATCGCGACGACCAGGTCTTCGCGGCTGCGCGCCGTCTCCCACTCGTCCTCCGGCTTCAGGTCGACGAATATCTCGGCATTGTTCACCGGATCCGCGTGCGCGCCGACCTCGCCCCGGCCGATGCGGGAAACCACTTGTGTGACCTCCGGGAAACGCAGGAACTCGCGCTCGAGGCGACCGACGGTCTCCGTCGCGTGCGTGAGCGAGATCGACGGCGCCATCGTCGCGCGCACCAGCATGCTGCCTTCGTTCAGCGTCGGGATGAACTCGCGCCCGAGCAAAGGGAATATCGCCGCACCGACCACGAGCAGCGCGACCGTGATGCCGACCACCGCACGACGATGGTCGAGCGCCCAGAGCAGCAGCGGCCTGTAGCGTCGCAGGATCCAGCGCACGATTCGGGTCTCGTGATGAATGCCCTCTCCGCCCGGTGGCTCGCCGTTGCCCGCTCCTTCTGCCGGGCGTTCCGGGGCGTTAGCGACCGGCGGGATGCCGCCGGGCATCAGCGAGAACAATCGCGTGGCGAATCCCGGCCGCGACGGTACCAGACGCCTGAACCACGTCGCCAACCGCCCCTTCGGTCGGGACGGATCCGGCCGGTCGAGCAGGAAAGACGCGAGCACGGGCGCCACGGTCAGCGCGAAGAGG
>JBOHRM010000828.1:0-1051 GCA_050732715.1 Longimicrobiales bacterium | reverse complement strand
CCCCGCCACATCGAGTTCCAGGTTCTCGGAGACCGGTACGGCAGCGTGGCGGTGCTCGGCGAGCGCGAGTGCTCGATCCAACGCCGCCATCAGAAGCTGATCGAAGAGGCGCCGTGTCCCGTGGTGACCCCCGACGTGCGCGAGCGCATGGGCCGCGCGGCCGTGGCGGCGGCGGAAGCGGTCGGCGATCGAAACGCCGGCACGATCGAGTTCCTGTACCAGGACGGCGAGTTCTATTTTCTCGAGATGAACACGCGTATCCAGGTCGAGCATCCGGTGACCGAGCTGGTCACGGGCGCCGACCTGGTCCAGTGGCAGCTCCGCATCGCCGCGGGCGAGCCGCTGCCGTTCACACAGGCCGACGTGCGCATGAGCGGCCACGCGATCGAGTGCCGTATCACGAGCGAGGACCCGCTGCACGGCTTCCTGCCGTCGACCGGCCGGATCGAGCGGTTCGAGGCGCCGAGCGGCCCGGGCGTCCGCTGGGATGGCGGCATCGCCGAGGGGTGTGATGTGTCACGCTACTACGACCCGCTGCTCGGCAAGCTGATCGTGTACGCCTCGGACCGCGCCGCCGCGATCGCGCGAATGGGGCGCGCGCTCGCCGAGCTGCGCGTCGTGGGCGTCGAGACCTGCACGCTCTTTCACCGCCAGGTCATGGAAGAGCCGGATTTCCGCGCGGGCGACATCGACGTCGGCTATCTCGACCATCACCCGCAGCTGCTCGATTCGCCCGCGCCGGACGAGACGGCGCTCGCGGCCGCCGTCGCCGCCGCCTTGATCGAGGACGAACGTCGCAGCCGCCGCCGCATCGGCCGGTTGTCGACCGTACGCTCTCCAGCGCGCGCGGGCTGGCGCAACGGCCAGGGTCCCGGCGCGACGGGCGCCTGGGGTCTCGTTGGCTGGCGCTCCTGAGCGGATCGGTCATCCATGCGCTACTACGTCGAGGTGGGCGGCCGATCGTATTGGGTCGAGCTCGGCGCCGGAGAAGTGACCCCCACCCCACCCGACATGCGTCGCGCGGGGACCCCGGTGACCCCTACCCCACGCG
>JBOHRM010000827.1:0-8033 GCA_050732715.1 Longimicrobiales bacterium | reverse complement strand
GTTCCGCCCGCCGGAGCTGCGGCTCTCTGCTTGGCGAACGTGTCGCCGCACCGCCAGCGGATTCGGTCGTGTCGTCGACGGCGAGAACACGGGGAAGGGTGGTACCCGTCGCGGCGGCGTTCGCGATCGCGCTCGCGACGTCGGGCGCATCGCTCAGGATGATCGCGGCGTTCGCATCACGAACGATCGAGGCCGATCGCGCTGGCGGGTCCTCGGGCGCGAGCGGAACGTAAGCCGCGCCGGATGCGAGAACGGCCAGGATCGCGATCACGGCATCGCTCGACCGCTCGACGTGCAGGGCCACGATCGTGCCTGGACCGGCACCGGCTGCGCTCAAGTGGCTCGCCGTGCATCGAACGCGGCGACGCAATTCCCGGTACGTCGTCTCCGACCCCCTATCCGCGATCGCGCACGCGTCCGGTGAGCGCGCGACCTGCGCTTCGAGGAGGTCGAGCACACTCCGCTCTTCACGCGTAGGGGTCCCCGGATTCGTCGCGTCGATCCACGCTCTGGCGGCCTCCGGCGAGAGGAGCGGCACACGCGTGATCGGGGTCGCCTCGTCCGCGATGAACGCATCGATCACGTTCAGGAGGTGGTCGGCCGCGGCTTCGCGTTCTCGTTCGTCGAAGCGGTCCTGGTTGAAGTCGAAGTGCAGGACGAAGTGGCCGGCCGCGTCGAAGTCGTGGACCTGGACGCGGAGGTGATGGGCCGCATCGCCTCGGCCGGGGTGGATCCACTCCGAACGTGTGGGCAACCCCGCGAACGGCGGGAAGGAGGCGTGGATGTAGTTGAGCAGAACGTTGAACGCGCGGTTGACGTCCGCCGAGCTCGTGCCCGGCTGCGCGTAACGGAGAAACGCCGCCGTCTCGTTCTGGACCTTGCCGAACAGCGACGCAAACGTCTCCTCCTCCTCGACCTCGAGGATATAGGGGAACACCTCGATGAACATGCCGATCGTGTTCTTGAACGCCTGCGTCGGCCGGTTGTGCGATGGCGTGCCGATCGCGATGCGGCGTTGGCCGCTGACACGGTGCAGCCACGCGAAGAGAACGGTCGTGAAGAAGTTGAACGCGGCGGCGTGGCCGGTGAACATGCCCGTCGTCCGGTCACGAGCGGTCTCGCGGATACGCTGCGAGCGCTCTCCGTCGATCGTGCGCGTGACACGCACCGTGTGCGTGGTATCACGGCCCGGCCGCTTGCCATACAGCCGGATCGGCTCGATCGGCGTCTCGAGCTTGCCGGTCCAGTACGTGCGAACCCGAGTGAACAGCGCGGATTCTCTGAACGTCCGTTCTCGGGTGACGTAGTCATCGTACGGCGGCAGCGCCGGCGCGCCGTCGAGCCGGCCCCGGAGCGAGCGGTCGTACAGCTCCGCGACCGTGCGGTACACGAGCGCGGCCGACCAGCCATCCGTGATGATGTGGTGTTGGTTCAAGAACCACACGTGGCGGTCCGGAGCCATGCGCACGAGCGCGCAGTCGTACAGGCGCTCGCGTAGATCGAACGGCCTCGCCGCGCGCTGCCGCACCCAGTCTTCTAGTGCTCGATCGGGATCGGACGCGTGGGACAGGTCCACAGGGAGGACCGCGCGCTCGGGCAGCGCCGCGATGGTCCGGACCGGCTCGCCATCGCGGACGTCGATCGCGGTGCGCATCGCGTCGCTCCGCTGCAACAGCGCGCGAAACGCCTGCTCGAAATGGTGCGGATCGAGAGCGCCGCGGATGTCGAACGTGAGCGCCATGTTGTACAATGGCTCGTCCGGGTGCAGCTGCTGCCCGAGCCACAACAGGTGCTGGCTGACCGTCAGGCCGCCCGCCGGGCCGGCGTCGACCAACAATGGTGCATGCGCCTCTCGACTCATCCTGTCACGGCCAGCCGGGTCCGGAGATAGGCCTCGATATTGGCGACCGACTGGAAGTTCTCGAGGACCACGTCTTCCGGCGGTACGGTCACCTTCCATTCCTCCTCGATGAACAGCACGAGCGTCATCATGCCGACGGAATCGATCCCGCTCTCGAGAAGGTCATCCTGATCGGCGATCTGTGTGTGCCGTCCGTTCAGCAGCTGCTCGTCGATGTAACGCTTCAATCGGCCCCTCATCTATGCCGGCTCCTCGGCGGCCATCGCTTGCAGCCGTATGCGGTCGATCTTGTCGGTCGAGGTGCGGGGCAATGCGCTCAGCACGGCGACCCGGTCGGGCACGGAATAGGGTGGCAGGTGTGAAGCCGCGTGCCTCAACAGCTCGCCCGCGTCGATCCCGGCGCCGCTGTGAAGCGTGACGGCGGCCTCGATGCGCTGGCCGCCATCGCCGTCCGAGACGAGGAACGCGGCCGCGGCTTCGACGGAAGCGTGCCGGAGCAGAGCGGCTTCGATCTCGTCCAGCTCGACGCGGTAGCCCTTGATCTTGATCTGGCGGTCCTTGCGACCGATAAACTCGAGGTTGCCGTCTGGACTCTCGCGCACAAGATCACCGGTGCGGTGGAAGACGTCCTCGTACAGCTCGAACGCGGTGCGCCGGTAAAACGCCTTCGCATTGAGATCGGGGCGGCCCCAGTAGCCGCGCATCATCGTCGGGCTGCGGATGAGAAGGAGGCCGGGCTCGCCGGGAGGTACGGGCCGGTCGTCGTCGTCGACCACCACAATCTCGACGTTGCCGTACGGTTTGCCGATCGGGACCGGTGTGTCGTCGGCGTCCGGCGGCGCGGGGACGGGGTAGTGCGTCACGCCGTTCACCTCCGTCGGACCGTAGACGTTCACGAACTTCGCTCGCGGCAGCGCCGCCATCAGCGCGCGCAGATGCTTGGGCGGAAGCGGCTCGCCGCCGAACAGGACCCAGCGGAGCTCGGGCAGATCACGCTTGTCGAGCGCGCCGTGCAGCAGCAGCTGTATGAGCGCGAACGGTACCGAGTACAGCACGGTGAGCCGCTCGTCCTCGATCAGCTTCGAAAGCCCGGCCGGCAGCTTCGTGTGGGACTCGGGGATCACGACGGTCGTGGCTCCCGCGACCGCGCCGGCGAAATAGTCGAGCGTGGACAAGTCGAAATGCAACGGCGCGTGATTGCTCAGGCGGTCACCCGCGTGCAGGTGGTACGCGCGTGCGGCGATCTCGGCGAAGCTGAGCGCGCTGCGGTGCGTGTGCATCACGCCCTTCGGCACGCCCGTCGAACCGGACGTGTAGAGGATGTAGGCCAGGTCCTGCTCGATCGTCCCCGTCTCGGGGAGCGTTGTGGGCGCCGAGTCGATGTCCTCCCACGAGATGGCGTCGTGCGCGCAGCCATCGGGTGAACCGACGCCGACCAGCAGGTCGAGCGGTTCACCGTCAGCGACCGCCTCACGGAGCACCGGCAGTTGGCCCGCCTCGGTGAGCACATGGCGGATGCCGCAGTCGCGCAGCATGAATGCGATGCGCGCGGCCGGCGCGGCGGGATCCAGCGGGACGTAGGCAGCGCCCGCCTTCATGCTGCCGTGGATCGCGATGGCGCTCTCGAGGCGCTTCCGCATGAAGATGCCCACACGGTCTCCCCGTCTCACACCGTGCTCGATGAGGACGTGCGCGAGCTGATTCGACCGTTTCTCGAGCTCACCGTACGAGAGCGCTTTCTGGTTGAAGCGGATCGCCGGATGCCACGGCGCCCGCTCCGCCGCGCGATCAATCGCGTGGGTCAGCAGATAGAGCATTGCGCAGAAAAAGGTCGTCGAAGCCCCTCAATGCGTTCCCCCGAACCTTCGCGCCGGCCGATCGCCCAGACCGGCAACCGGAACCCGGCAACCAGCAACCCGCAGCCGGCAACGGGCAACCCGCAACCCGCAACCGGCGACCCGCAACCGGCAACCGGCAACCGGCAACCGGCGACCGGCAACCCGCAGCCGGCAACGGGCAACGGGCAACCAGCAACCCGCAACCCGGAACCGGCAACCGATCAAAGCCCCAGCGCGCGCGCGATGATGACACGCTGGATGTCCGATGTGCCGGCGTAGAGCGTCCCGCCGATGGCGTCGCGCAGGTCGCGCTCGACCTCCGAATCCGTCAGGTAACCGGTGCCGCCGTGAACGCGAATCGCGTCCAGTCCGGACTCGACGAAGCTCTCACTCAGGTGGAGCTTCAACATGGCCGTTTCCAGCAGGGCCGGCTTGTCCTGTGATTTCAGCCACGCCACCTTGTAGAGCAGCAGGCGCGATGTTTCGAGGCGGAGGCGCATGTCCGCGAGCCGGTTCGCCACCGACTGGAACTTGCCGATCGGCTGCCCGAACTGCCTGCGCTCCCGCGCGAAGCAGATTGCCGTCTCGAGCTGTCGTTCCATGGCGCCGAGCTGACTCGCCAGGATGCAACAGCGCTCCACCTCGAGCGAATGCGTCGAGATGCTTGCGCCCGCGCCCTCCGGCCCGATTCGGTTGTCCTCCGGCACGAAGCAGTTCTCGAACGTCAGCTCGCCTAGGGGCACCGTGCGGAGCCCCATCTTGTCGCGCGTCGGGCTGCTGTGGAACCCGGCCGAGCCTCGCTCCACGATGAACGCCGTGATCCCCCATTTGCCCTTCGCCGGGTCGAGCGTCGCGAAAACCAGCGCGAGGTCCGCGACCGGCGCGAGCGTGACGAATCGTTTCGTGCCGTTGAGGACGTATCCGCCGTCTCGCTTCTCGGCCCGCGTCGTCAGACTGAACACGTCGGATCCGGCCGCGGCCTCCGTGATCGCGTGCGCGCCGATCCGCTCGCCGTTGCATAGACCGGGGAGGAAACGCCGCTTCTGCGCCGGGGTCCCGAAGCGCGCGATCGGGAGCTGGACCGTCCAGAGCTGCGCGTTCAGTCCGAACGTCAATCCGTTGTCGCGACAGCCGCAGCCGAGACCTTCCATGGCGAGCATGGAGGTCAGCAGATCGAGGCCGGCTCCGCCGTATTCCGATGGGACGGAGAGACCCAGGATGCCGAAGTCGGCACAGGCTTGCCAGTTCGCTCGCAGGAACACACCATCCCGATCGCGTGCGACCAGGTCTTCGTTCAGGTGCTCTCGCGCGAAACAGGCGTACCGTTCTTTGAGCGCACGCTGTTCCTCCGTCCATGCGAAATCCATGAAGCCGTTCGCTGTGTGCGTTCCGGAGCAGTGGCTGAGCTGCTCTCGAGCCAAGAGCTCGGTGTCTAACGGGTCCGACGGTCCATCGTCGGGTCGGTACGCCGGCTGTTCAAGAGGCGCAGCGCCCGGATCAGGGTCAATCTCTCTTTTGTCGTGTACCGATCCCTATCCTTTGACTGGCTAGTGATCCGTGGCCGAGATTCCTTGGCATTCGAGCGCGGCGGCCGCGGCGCCCGTGGCGCACGGGGTGGTAGGCCACGGCCGCAACGTCGACGTCACACTCGTAGACCACCCCGTCTGCGGTCCGCTCGTCCGGTCCGGACTGCTGGTCGGCGTGGCCTTCGCCCTCGAGGTCGTGCTGAGGCGGGGCAGTGCCCTGCCCGCGGCGGCGTACGAGAAGGGGCTGCTCGTGATGGCGCAGCTCCGGATCCTGGCCACGAGCGGCGCACCCGGCGTGCTCGCGCTCGCGGCCGGTGCCCTACTCCTAGGCGCCGCCATCCGATCGCGGTCGCTGGGACCGCGCTGGACCGATCTCGAGCCCGATGCGCGCCTGCGCTGGCTCGTCGGCACGCTGGTCGCACTCCTGGCGTTCGTGTTCGCTACGCACGACTACAACTTCTATTTCGATCGCGGCTATTGGTTCGAGCGAACGCTCGTCGTCACATTGGTACCGCTCGTCGTGTGGCGTCCCGCGTTCACACTCGTCTTTCTAGCCGCGTTGCTGCCGATCGGCTGGCAGTTCTTCCATCCGATCGGTGGCTTCTCGTGGGCGCCCGCGAGCCTCCCGATCCGCGTGGTCAACCTCTTCGCCGCGTGGTGGCTGCTGCGCCTGGTCACGAGACGAGTTCGCACCGCGGATTTCGTTTTCGTGCTTTGCTGCCTGATCGCGGCCCATTATTGGGTATCCGGCTGGGGAAAGCTTCGACTCGGCTGGGTTGCGACCGATCAAGTCGGCTTCCTGCTGCCGTCGACGTATGCGAACGGTTGGCTCGGCTTCCTCGATCCCACGACCATCGGCGCCCTGGCCCGCGCGCTCGGCACGCTGAACGTGCCGATGAAAGCCGGCACGCTGCTGGTCGAGTGTGGTGCGCTGCTGATGCTCTCACGGCGCACCACCGTCCGCTGGTTCCTGCTCGCCGCGATCGCGCTGCACATCGCGATCTTCGCGCTCACCGGGATCGGGTTCTGGCTCTGGACGATCGTCGACGCGCTGGTCCTGATTCTCGTCTTCGGCCGGCGGAGACCCGACGTTCCCATCTTCACCCGTCCGCATTTCGCGCTTGCAGTAATCCTCATCGGCGGAGGTGCGATCTGGTTCCGACCCACGCCGCTCGTGTGGCTCGACGCGCGCGCAACCTACACGTATCGCCTCGAGGCCATCAGCGAGTCCGGGAACGTGCACACGCTGCCGCCCGCGTTCTTCGCGCCATACGACTACCAATTCACGCTGGGCGGATTCCGCTACCTCGTCGATGCGCCGCGCCTGGCGATCACATGGGGGGCGACACACGACGCGCGGCTCGCCGCCGCGTTGAACGCCGCGCGAACACCCGAACGCATCCTCGCGCTCGAATCGGAGCTCGGCCGCAACGACTACGACGCGGCCCGCGCGGCGCGTTTCGACACCTTCATACGCGGTTTCGTGGGAACGTGGCAGCGCCGTGGCGGCCGGAGCCGCTGGCTTTCACCGCTCCAGGCGCCGGCGACGTTGTGGACGTTTCCGCGCGCCGATCCCGGGCTCGACGGTGAACGCATTCAGCGCGTCGACGTCTACGAGATGCTTTCATTCTTCGACGGCCGCCGCTACGCCGAGATCCGGCGCACGCCCGTTCGCACGATTCCCGTCGAATCAGAACCCTGAACTCCGACCCGGAACCCGGAACCCGGAACTCGGAACCCGGAACTCGGAACCGAGGGCGGCAAAGCCGACCGAGGTGGGCGAAAGGGAGGGGTCGGGATGAGTGGGGAGCCCACCCCTAGACGCCGGCCACGAACCTGCGGTAGACGTAGAACGGTGCGCGCATGGCGTAGTCCGTGAGCGGCACGCCGGAGACGCGCTCGACGAACCAGAACAAAGCGATCGCGATCAGCAGCGCGGAGGCGTAGCGCATGGCCGGCAGATAGATGCGTGTGGTGCGCAGCGCGTACAGCAGTGGGAACACGATCGCGATGATGCCGATCTGGCCGATCTCGACGCCCCCGTTGAAGCCGAGCAGCGAGAGGACGAGAAAGCCACGCTCGAGGTCGAGCTCGCCCATGACGTTCGCGAATCCGAACCCGTGGAACAGGCCGAACGCGAAAGCGAGCAGCCATTCGCGCACGTAGAACGGCCGGTAGATGTTGTAGAGCGCCGCCGCGGCGATGGACAGCGCGATCACGGCCTCGATCGGACGTGCCGGCAGGTGGACCACGCCGAGCGCCGCTATGCTCAGCGTGATGCTGTGTGCGAGGGTGAAACACGTCACGATCGTGAGCATGTTCATGAACGCGGGCCGGAAATTCGGCACGGCTTCCCATTGTCCCTCTCGCGTGCGCAGCACGGAGGGAAGGATCAGCGCGATCAGGAACAGCACATGGTCGATGCCGATCCAGATGTGCCACACGCCGAGTCGGATGAAACCCAGGAAGCCGTTCAGCGCCGTGGACTTCGAGAGGTCCACGGTCTGGCGAGGCGAGGATGGCGTGAAGATCGCTGCGATGTTGCTTTCCTGATTGAACGTCGTCGTGCGCCAGTTGTGCTCGATCACGAGCATGTTCCGGTGGCGATCATCGATCTCGAAGAGCACCGGAAACTCGACCTCGAGCGCCGGGGGCAGATCGACGACGTCGTCGATCATGAAGTGGAGCAGCACGTAGTCCGCGATGATCTGGTCACGGACATCGTGCTTGACGAGACGAAGCGGTATCTCACGTCCCGCCGCGGCGATCCCGAGACGGGGCCGCAGGTACGCCATCACGGCGTCGAGT
>JBOHRM010000826.1:0-1989 GCA_050732715.1 Longimicrobiales bacterium | reverse complement strand
AGGTGGCGGCGGGCAACCCGCGACCCCGAGCGCGGCACCCGGAACCGCTTCTAGTCCGTCTTCAACGTTCGCTTCTTCGCGGCCGGGAACAGCACGTTGTTCAGGATCAGACGATAGCCCGGCGAGTGTGGGTGCAGGTCGAGGTCCGTGGCCGGATCGCCGATCTGGTGTTGCGGGTCCTCCGGATCATGGCCGCCGAGGAACGTCCACGTGCCCTCGCCGAAATTGCCGTGGATGTATTTCACCCATTCGGTGCCTTCTTCTTCGGCGAGCACGATGTTACCCGGCTTGAGGCGGTCCCGACGGAAGCTCGTGGTGAGACCGTAGAAGTCGTTGAGCACGTTTTCGTGGTTCTGCACGAGCATCGATGGAACGGGATCGAACTTCGGACTGAAGTCGAACAGGCCGAACGTGCCCAGCGGTTCACGCCACGGCGTGTTGACCTGGTGGCCGTCGATATCGCTGAACGCGCTCACGCTCGAGTTCATCTGGAGCTGTGCTGCCTGGAACGCCAACGTCCGGTCCCATTGGAGTTTGCTCGTGGCGTCGGGGTCCATTGGGCTGCCGCTGCTGAACGGTCCCGCGATGTCGACGCCCATGGCCGCGAGCGCCAGCTCGATGGTCTCCGTGGCCGTGCACATGGCGAACAAGAAGCCGCCTTCCGCGACGTACCGGCGGATCTCCTCGGCGACGGCCTTCTTCAACTCGGGCACGTCCGCGTGGCCGAACTCCGCTGCGACCGCCTCGCTCATGCGGACCGCTTCCTGGAGCCACGGCGCGCCGGCGTAGTTGATGTAGAACTTCGAGTACTGGCCCGTGAAATCCTCGTGGTGCAAGTGCAGCCAGTCGTACTCCTTGAGTCGGCCCTGCAGCACCTCCGCGTCCCAGATCTTGTCGTACGAGATCTCCGCGTACGCCAGCGCGAGCGTGACGGCGTCATCCCACGGGTTCGTGTTCTCCGGCGTGTAGACCGCGATCTTGGGCGCCGTCTCGAGGATGATGCGCTCCATGTTGGAGCTCTCGATCTCGTTGTAGATGTTGGTGAGCGCGCCGGCGGACACCGGCTCGACGGTTACGCCCCGCAACGCGGCTTCCCGTCGGATGTCCGGGCGGTCGGCGAGCAGGAACGACCCCGACCGGTAGTTCAGGAGCCACTCTGCCGTCCGGCCCTGCTCGAGCGCCCAATACGTGAGGCCGTACGCCTTCAGATGATTGTTCTGATCGGCGTCCATCGGCACGAGCAGGACCTGTGCACTCGCGGGCGACGCCAGTGCCAGCAGGATGATCGGGATGATCTTGCGCATTGGGCTCTTCCTTCGGTTACTGCGTACGAATATACAACGAATGGTGCGGCGCTACGACGCGTCGTCGGGCGGGACGCGGCCGAGCAGCCGATCGAGCTCACGCCGTGCCTGAGGCACCAGCGCGCTGCGCGGGTGCTCGAGGATCAACGTTTCGAGCAGCATTCTCGCCTCGTCCGGTGTGTGTTTGTCGAGAATCAGCGTGCGGGCCAGCGTGAGCATTGCGAGCGGCGCCTCACGCGAGCCGGGGTACACCGTCACGATCTCGCGCCGAATCTGCTCGGCCCGCTCGCCGAGCCGGGCGCGATCCGCGAGCGATGCCGCGAACTCGAGGACCGCCGGGCGTTCGGCTTCCGGCAGACTCGCGGACTCGTCAAACAGCAGCGCCACGCCCTCCTCGCGCTGGCCGTCGGTCGCGCGCGCCATCGCCTTGGCGACCAATTCACCCCCCGGCTGCGACAGTCGGCCGAGCAGCGTGGCCAGCGCGATCGCCTCCGTCGCCTCGGCGCCGTGCAGCGACGGCGCTGACGCGAGCAGCTCGTTGCGGCCTCGCTCGATCTCGCCGCGCCCAATGAACACACGGCCGCGGGCGACGCCCGAGCGCGGCCCGCGCACACCGGCGAGCGCGCGCTCGGCGCTCGCGACATCCCCGCGGTCGAGCCACGCGTTCGCGAGCGCCGCTACCGTC
>JBOHRM010000825.1:0-9526 GCA_050732715.1 Longimicrobiales bacterium | reverse complement strand
TGTGGGTGGGACCGGGCGGGCCGCAGAACAGGGACGAGGCCGGGATTTTCAGTCACGGAAACGCAGGACCGGGGGTGGCGGCGAGGAACTCGCAACCCGCAACCCGCCAACCCGCAACCCGTTTCTAGGCAGATCAGGAGATCGTGGATCCGATGAAGACCGGCGACGCGGCAAACCGCGAACCCGCTGACCGGTGTTCGCCGGAGCGCTTCGGGCGGTTCGGCGGGCGCTACGTGCCGGAGACGCTCGTCGCGGCGCTGGACGAGCTGCGCGATGCGTACGACGCGGTGCGTGAAGACGCATCGTACTGGAACGAGCTCGACCGGCTGCTGCGTGACTATGTCGGGCGGCCGACGCCGCTCTATCCGGCCGAGCGGCTCGGCGAGGCGGCGGGCGGCGTGCGGGTCTGGTTGAAGCGAGAGGACCTGAATCACACGGGCGCGCACAAGATCAACAACACGCTCGGGCAGGTGCTGCTCGCGCGCCGGATGGGGAAGCGGCGCATCATCGCGGAGACGGGCGCCGGGCAGCACGGTGTCGCCACGGCCACGGTGTGTGCGTTGTTCGGGCTCGAGTGCGTGGTCTACATGGGTGCGGAGGATGTGCGCCGGCAATCGCTCAACGTGGTTCGCATGGAGCTGCTCGGCGCGGAAGTGAGGCCGGTCGAGTCGGGCACGCGGACGCTGAAGGATGCGACGAACGAGGCGATGCGCGACTGGGTGGCGACCGTCGCGTCGACACACTACGTGATCGGCTCGGTGGTCGGTCCCGACCCGTATCCTCGCCTCGTTCGCGACCTCCAGTCCGTGATCGGGCGGGAGACACGCCAACAGCTCGAGGCCGCCGAGGGTCGGCTGCCCGCTGCCATCGTGGCGTGCGTCGGCGGCGGTTCGAACGCGATCGGGATCTTCCACGAGTTCGTCGAGGAGACCGCGGTCGAGCTGATCGGTGTCGAGGCGGCGGGCCACGGCGTCGACAGCGGCCGGACCGCCGCATCGTTGACGGCCGGCACCCCCGGCGTGCTGCACGGATCATACAGCTATTTGCTTCAGGATGCCGATGGCCAGGTCGCGCCCGCGCATTCGGTGTCCGCGGGGCTCGACTACCCGGGCGTTGGGCCCGAGCACGCGGCGCTCAAAGAGAGCGGCCGCGCGGAATACGTCAACGTGACGGACACCGAGGCGCTGGCCGCGTTCGAGCGGCTCGCCCGTCTCGAGGGCATCATCCCCGCGCTCGAGTCGGCGCACGCCGTCGCGTATCTGCTGCGCGAAGGAACACGGTGGGCAGAGAAGGGGCCGGTCGTCGTGTGTCTGAGCGGGCGCGGCGACAAGGACGTCGCAGAGGTGGCGTCGTTGCGAGGAGAGAAATGATGAATGATGAATGCGAAATGATGAATGAGAAACACGAACGGATGGATCGGGGTCATTCATCATTCATCATTCATCATTCATCATTTGCTGCTGGCAGCGATCGGCTTTTCCTGCGCTGGGCCGACTGGCGCGCGGCGGGCCGCACGGCGCTGATCCCGTATGTTACCGCCGGCTATCCGACGCCGGACGCGACCGATGAGATCCTCGCGATGCTGGTACGCGCCGGCGCCGACGTCATCGAGCTCGGCGTGCCGTTCAGCGACCCCGTCGCCGACGGGCCGACAATCCAGCGGTCGTCGCAGCGCGCGCTCGAGCACGGCGTGACGCTCGACTGGACGCTGGCCACGGCAGTCCGGTTCCGCGCTACGTACGACACACCGATCGTCTTGTTCACATACCTGAATCCGATCCTGCGGCACGGCGCCGAACGCTTCGTCGATGACGCCGTCGCCGCCGGCATCGATGGTGTGCTCCTCACGGACGTGCCGGTTGGGTCGGACGCGGTGCTCGAGAGAATGTTCGAGCGTTCGCCGCTGTCGCTGATCCGGCTGATCGCGCCGACCACATCGTCCGCGCGAGCGCTCGAGATCGTGCGGCGGGCTCAAGGTTTCCTCTACTACATTGCGCGCACCGGCGTGACCGGCGCGACCGCGCTCCTGAGGGATGAGCTCGCGGGCGAGCTGGCCGCGTTACGCGTGGTGACGCCGATGCCGATCGCCGTCGGCTTCGGCATCTCGACGCCCGCCCAAGCCGCTGACGTCGCCAGCGTCGCGGACGGCGTCGTCGTCGGCTCGGCGCTCATCGACGCGCTGGACAAGGGTGGCGTCTCCGCGGCGGAGCGGTTCGTCGGGGCGCTACGGGCTGCGATCGGCTCGTGACTCGTTCGGCGACGCGGCAGAAGGCTGGGTCGACTCCTTCGTGCCGCCGCCACCGAACGACGCCGAACACCGATGCTTCCGCCCGAGAATCCGATGGAATCATTGCAGTACGTACCAGTCGATCGTGAGGACCAATGAACGCTCGAATCTTCGTCATGGCGTGGTGCGCCGCTGCGCTTGTCGCGGAGCCCACGCCATCCGCGGCGCAGGAGATCGGATGGCGGGCGAACGGCGCGGACGCGCAGGGCACACGCTATTCGTCCGCCGCGGTGATCACACGAGACAACGTCGCGCGCCTCGAGGTGGCGTGGACGTACCGGACGGGTGAGGTCGAGCCGCGCTTCGAGACGCGGAAGCCGGCGTCGTTCGAGGCGACGCCGCTCGTCGACGCCGGCACCATGTACGTCGGTACGCCGCTCGGGCGCGTGATCGCGTTGGATGCCGCGACCGGCCGTGAACTGTGGGTCTTCGATCCGGCGATTCGGCGTGACATTCCTTACGGCGATTTCGCGAGCCGCGGCGTCTCCATGTGGATCGATGAAGCGTCGGGCCCGGACGACGAGTGCCATCGCACCATCTTCGTCGCGACGGCGCAGTCTCAGCTGTTCGCGCTCGACGCGCGCAACGGCCGGCCATGTTCGGCTTTCGGCGACGCCGGCATGGTCGACCTCACACAGGGTTTGCGCATCGCGCCGTTCGAGCCGGCGGCGTACACGGTGACGTCGCCTCCGGTCGTCGTGAACGGCCTCGTGATCACGGGCTCATCGATCGGGGACAATACCCGGCCAGACCTGCCGAGCGGCGAGGTGCGCGCATTCGATGCACGTAGCGGCGCCCTCATCTGGAGCTGGGATCCGATCCCCCAGGATCCGCGTGATCCGGCGTATGGCGAGTGGGGCGGGCCGCTCGCACACGGTACGGGCGGCGCGAACGCGTGGTCGATCCTCGCTGCCGATCCCGAGCGCGACCTGGTGTTCGTGCCGACCGGCAGCGCCGCGCCGGACTATTACGGCGGCCTTCGACTCGGCGACGATCGCTACGCCAACTCGATCGTCGCGCTGCGTGCATCGACCGGTGAGCTCGTGTGGTCGTTCCAGACGGTGCATCACGATCTCTGGGACTACGACAACGCAGCGCCGCCGGCGCTCGTCACCATCCGCCGCGACGGCGAGGACGTGCCAGCGGTGCTCCAGGCGACGAAGACCGGGATGCTGTTCGTGCTGCATCGCGAGACCGGCGAGCCCCTGTTCCCGATCGAAGAGCGGCCCGTGCCCATGAGCCACATTCCCGGTGAACAGGCTTCGCCGACGCAGCCGTTCACGACCGGCATCGCGCCGCTAAGCCCGCACCGCTTCTCCCTCGATGAGGTCTGGGGCGTCAGCGAGGAGGATCGCGCGGCGTGCCGCGCCGCGATCGAGCCGCTGCGCAACGACGGCATCTTCACCCCTCCGGACACGCTCGGTACGCTCGTCCTGCCGTCCAACATTGGCGGCGCTCATTGGGGCGGCCTCGCCTGGGACCCGGACCGCCGCTTCGCCGTGATCCCGGTCAATCGCGTTGCCGCGGAGGTGCAGCTCATCCCGCGCGAGTCCGTCGACCTCGAACGTGCCCGCGCCGACAGCGAAAGGCTCAATCTCGGCTACGAGTACAACGGCATGTTCGGCACGCCGTACGTCATGCGCCGTCGCATCCTGCTTTCGCCATCGGGCCTGCCGTGCTCGCCGCCGCCGTTCGGCACGCTCGTCGCCGTGGATCTCGACTCGGGCGAGCGCGTCTGGGAGGTGCCGCTCGGCAGCTTACAGCGGATGATGCCGGAGGCGACGTCGGTGCCGGCGGAGTGGGGATCCGTCAACCTGGGCGGCCCGATCGTGACCGCGGGCGGCGTGGTCTTCATCGGCGCGGCGCTCGACGGCATGCTCAAGGCGTACGACGTCGAGACCGGCCGCGAGCTCTGGCGCGGTCCGCTGCCCGAAAGCGGCAAAGCGACGCCGATGACGTATCGGCTCGCGACGGGCGAGCAGTTCGTCGCGATCGCCGTCGGCGGCGGCGGCCCGTTCGGCGCGGGCGATTACGTGGTGGCCTTCTCACTGCCGCGTTGAGAAAACCGCCCATGAGGCAACGAGCGCAACGCGCGAGCTCCGAAACTCGAACCCGGTGACCGCACGTTTCGTCTCCGCGGTGAACGGCCGTCTTGCGGAGGTCGAGACATGTTCGCGCGTCGATGCCTACAGATGCCCGTGCGCCCCGATGGCGTCAATGGAAGAGGCCTCGTGCCATGGCGGTCGCGGCGATGACCATGAGGACGACGAGGCCGGCCTGAATGAAGCTGATTCGCGAAAGCGCACTCGCTCGGCTCGTATCGAACGTCTCGCCTCGCCGATTCTTCCGCCGCCACCCGATCAGAGCCGACATCGGTCCGACTTCGAGGACGAGGATGCCGAGCAGAAACGCCATCTTGGCCCAGAACGCCGTGCTCGTGAGATAGTAGGTCGTGCCCTTTTCCAGCCCGAAGAATGCGCGTGCCACACCGGTGGATATCCAGAGCACTGCGGCGAGTCCCCAGAACGAATCAGCTCTGAATACGCGGTCGAGGCGTGGCTTGTCGAGCCGGCCGCGTAGCGCTGATCCGCGAACGATCACCGCCGCGAAGCCGATCGGCAGCGCGATGAGGTGTAAGAAAGCCACGAGCCAACGGATCATCATCACTTGTAATCTACTGCCTGAGCCTTCTCTCGAGCGACTCACTGGGCTCGACGAACAGCGTCTTCGCGCGCTCGATCGCGACGCGGCCAGGCTTCGCCTTGCGTGGCTTGCGCACGTATTTCCGGCGCGTCCAGTCCACGGGCACGGTCGCGGAACTGCGTGCCTTGCTGTGCACCGCGGCGAGAATCGCGGCCTCGCGGAGGTCGGCGCCCGGCGGGTTCGCGTCACGATCCGCCCAGCGGAGCACAACGTGCGCGCCGGCGACTTCGCGTGCGTGGAGCCAGATGTCGTTTGGCGCGCTCCCGTGCAGTGTCAGCTCGTCGCTTTCAGCGGCACTGCGCCCGACGCGCACTTCGAGCCCGCCCGTCGTGCGGTAGCGCCTGTACGGCAGGCGCGGCTCGACGGGCTGTCGCCCGGGCCTGCGTTCCGGTGTGAACGGCTCCAGCTCGGCCGGTTCCGCCGTGCCGGCCTCGATCCGCGCCGCCAGGACATCCAGGTTCGCCGCTTCTGCCTCGGCCTCGCGCATGATCGCAGGCAGCCGCTGCGCCGCACGGTCTCGCTTCCGCGCCTGGTCGTAGAGGCACTGCGCATTGTCCGCGGGCGAGAGCGCGGGATCGAGCGCCACGTCGATCGTGCCGCCGGCGAGGTCATCGAGTGTGACCACGCGGTTTCCGCGGCGGGCGCGGCCGAGCTGCGCGAGCAGCAGGTCGGCCTGACGACGAAGCGCGGTCGCCTCCGTGGCCGCGCCCTCGAGCTCGGCGCGCAGCCGGGAGATACGCCCGTCCAGCCGCTGCCGGCGCCGTCGCACGCTCTCGAGCGCCGCGGTCGAACCCGCCGTGGCAGCACCCGCCAAGGCGACGGCGGGCGGGACGGCGGCGGTCCGTGAGTCTACCTCCGCCTCATGGGGGCGCCTAGCCCGCACGGCCGCAGCGAACGCGTCAAGCAGCGTGGAATGGGGCTCGCTCGACATCCCATCGAGCGGGAATGGATACGGCTGTGCGCCGTGCGGCATCGCGAGCACACAGGGCGCCATTTCGTCCGCGCCGACGAGCGCGTGGTAACGCGCGAACGCGTCGTCCAGCGTGCGATCGTAGTCACCGGCCGGGGCCGCCGCCGCGGCCCCTCCGCTCGACTCGCCAACCGGCTCCGGCGGCAATGGTGCAGGAGGAAACGCTCGCCTGCGAACTCCACTGACCACCTCAGCTCCCTGAGGGGAGGCCGTTTTCGCCGGGTGCTCGGCGCCAGGTTCTGGCCGAGCTCCCGCGTTCGCGCCGGGCGGCGCCGAAGCACCGGCCGAAGCGGCGCCCGGAGGCGCCGCGGCGCCGAGGATGTGCGCGCTGATGAGCGGGCTGGTGTAGGCGACGCGTGCCAGTAGCGTGCGCCGACGTTCGGCCGGCAGGACGCCGCCAAAGATGCGACGCCAGTCAGCCGCCGAGATCGGGGCGGTCGCCCCCGCGCGCGCCGCCGGGTGCGGCGGCTCATAGACAACGCCAGCCGCGAGCGGCCGAGCCGCGTCAGGGCGCGGCCGCAGTGTGGCGACGATCCACCCACCTGCGCCGACCGCGATCGCGTTCCAAACGGGCGAGATCAGCTCGAAGACCAGCTCGCGGGCGCCACCAGCCGCTACCTCGCTCTCGCCCGACCGCTCGACTTCGAAGGGAATCGTGAGGACGCGCTCATCGGGTGGCGCGCCGACGTCGCCCACAAACGCCGGCCGCGGCACGGGCACGTTGCCCTCCAACCGCTCCTCCGACGTCACAACGTGAACGCTCCCGCCGCTCGGGCCCAGGTCCCACGCCATCGTCATACTGTCGCAGCGCAGGCGAACGGTCAGGCGTTCCCGGTCGAAGTGCAGCGCATGCACGCGGCGACCGGTGAGGCGCTCGCGGAGCTCGATCGCCACATGCCGGACGAGCAGCGCATCCCACCGGATCGCGCTCCCGATCCCTATCCGAGTCGCTTTTTCATTCGTCATTCGCACTTACGTGCCCGCGGCCTGCGTTGCACTCGGCGCTCCACTTCCCATGCCCCCCGGGCGCGGCCGCGTCGCGGAGCCGGACCTGAGCGCGGCGCAGGCCGAAGCCGTCTCGCTCCGTCTGCTTTCATCCGTCATTTGGACTACGCCCGCGGGCGTTGCGGCCGGGGATGCGGGCTGCGTGAGAGAATACGAAATCGATGAACCGTCGTCTGCAAGCGTGCACTTGTCCCAATTCGATGTCGCCCGCCGTCGGATGATGGGCTTTAATATCGAATACCGGTCACAAATCCCATTTCGAGCTCGACGTCACCGCGAGAAGGACGTTGTGTTTGCCGACGGCGTTGAATCAGCGTGACGGTAGCGGCCTCGAACCTCGGAACCCCGCGCGAACCCGCGACTCGCGAACGCGGCAGGAGACGCGGCCGAGCCCGCACACGCCGGAATCCTGTATTTGCAGCCGGAACCCCGACTCCGCCAGCCGCAACGCGCGAGCAGTGGTCTCGGCTCGCGCTCGGCGCTCTGAGCGCGCAACCCGCAACGCTCCGCCCGCGCCTCGGAAACGCTCAACCCGCAAGCCGAAACGCGCAACCCGCAACCCGGATTGACACTGCCGCCCGAGCCGATCTAGCTTGCGACGGGCGTGAAACTGATTGTGGCGCGCGAAGATCGAGGGTGGGGATGAGCGCACAGCGGGCGGCCGGCGCGCGCCGGGTGACGGTGCGCGACCTCCTGGAGATGAAACGGCGCGGCGAGCGAATCGTCGCGCTGACTGCTTACGACTATCTTTTCGCGAGGCTCGTCGACGAGGGCGGCGCCGAGATCGTGCTGGTCGGCGATTCGGTCGGACAGGTCGTGGCCGGTTACGGCTCGACGCTGCCGGTCACGCTCGATGAGATGATCTATCACGCCCGCGCGGTGCGGCGTGCGGTCGAGCACGCGCTCATCGTGGTCGACATGCCGTTCCTGACGTTCCAGATCTCGCCGCAGGAGACGCTGCGTAACGCGGGGCGGATCCTGAAGGAGACGGCGGCCGAGGCGGTGAAGTTGGAGGGGGGTGGTGAGGAGGCCGCGGACCACGTGCGGACGCTGGTGCACGCGGGGATCCCGGTCATGGGGCACATCGGTCTCACGCCGCAGTCGGTGCACGCGCTCGGTGGCTACCGCGTGCAGGGCCGGGAGGCGCAGGATGCGGAGCGGCTCGAGGCGGACGCGATGCGGCTCGAGGACGCGGGCGCGTTCTCGGTAGTGCTCGAGCTGGTCCCTGCGCGGCTGGCCGAGCTGATCACGCGCGCCCTCACGATCCCGACGATCGGCATCGGCGCCGGCCCGCACGTCGACGGTCAGGTGCTGGTGCTGCCGGACGCACTGGGGCTCAACGACTCGTTCCGGCCGAAGTTCCTGCGGACGTTCGCGTCCCTCGCCGAGGAGGCGAGAAAGGGGATCGCAGCGTACGTGGCCGCCGTGCGCGAGGGCAGCTATCCTGGAGCGGAGCACTCGTTCGATTGAACCGGGTCGATACGGGCGACGCACTGCGTGGTGCGGTCGCGGCCGCGCGGTCGGCCGGGAGGCGAATCGGCCTGGTGCCGACTATGGGGCACGTCCACGAGGGCCATCTCTCGCTCGTCGACCGCGCGCTCGAGGCGAGCGACTTCGTGGTGGTCACGGTGTTCGTGAACCCGCTCCAATTCGGTCCGGGCGAAGACTTCGCGCGTTATCCGCGTGACCCTGAGCGCGACACGCAGCTGTTCGCCGCGCGCGGCGCGCACCTCCTGTTCGCGCCATCCGAGGTCGAGATGTACCCGACGGGCGAGCCGGCGGTGTTCGTGGTCGCGCCGGCGCTGGCCGACCGGTTGTGCGGCGCGTTCCGGCCCGGTCTCTTCCAGGGCGTGCTCACGGTGGTCGCGAAGCTGTTCAATCGGGTCACACCGGACGTCGCGGTGTTCGGGCGCAAGGATTTCCAGCAGCTCGTTCTGATCCGGCGTATGGTTCGCGACCTCGATTTCACGATCGAGATCTTGGAAGGCGACGTCGTGCGCGAGCCGGATGGCCTAGCGCTGAGCTCGCGCAACGGGTACCTCGACGCGGAGGCGCGTGGACAGGCCGCGCTGCTCCGCCGCTCCCTGCTGGCCGCGCAGGAATCGTTCGACAAAGGCGAGACGAGCGCGGCCGCCCTGATTGCGTCGGCGCGATACGTGCTCGAGCTCGGTCCGCTCGTGCGGCCGCAGTACATCGAGCTGGTCGATGCCGTGACGCTGGACCCCGTCGCGCGTGCTCGCCCGGGCAACGTCCTGGCGGTGGCCGCCCACGTCGGCAAGACGCGGCTGATCGACAACCATGTGCTGGCCGCGCCGCGCCGCGGCTTCGAAACGGATGCGCGAGGTTAGCCGCTCGAGCGATGGCGGATTGCCGTTCCGCGATCGGCCTTCCGGGTCGGGCGGCGCCGTACTGTCCGGCGCGTCGGGGGGCCGCCTGCCCGCGTGGGCGGAGGTGAGCGAGAAACGTAGTGGCCACATTGGACGCGTCTCGGAGCTGATGGGGGATTGGGCGCGGCGCCTGGGCGAGCCGCCGGTGGAGCAGGTGCGGTGGCAGGCCACGGG
>JBOHRM010000824.1:0-4907 GCA_050732715.1 Longimicrobiales bacterium | reverse complement strand
GCGCTGGCGTTCGTCGGCGGCTACGTCGACGCCGTCGGCTTCGTGGCGCTCGCCCGCGTGTTCACCGGGCACATCACGGGCAATACCGTCATGTTGGCGATCGATCTCGCCGAAGGAACATCGACCGACGTTTTCCGGCGACTC
Organism: Longimicrobiales bacterium; assembly: GCA_050732715.1. Classification (GTDB taxonomy): domain Bacteria; phylum Gemmatimonadota; class Gemmatimonadetes; order Longimicrobiales; family RSA9; genus JBOHRM01. Next base: position 4,763 of record JBOHRM010000824.1, on the reverse strand, counting down.
CTCGCCGTCGCCATGTTTCTCGCCGGCTTGGTGCTCGCGGCGATCGTGAACGCGCGGCTCGTCCGGCGCGGATCCCGCTCGCGTTTCGCGCCGGTGCTGGCGCTCGAGGCCCTCCTTCTCGCTCCACTGATGTTCGGCGACGGCGCATTCACTCACAAGGCGACGCAAGGTCCGCCGTCTAACTGGACGTTGTTCGCGCTGGTCGCGCTCGCTGCGACGGCGCTCGGGCTCCAGAACGGCATGCTCCGCAAGGTGGGCGAAGCAACCGTACACACCACGTACATCTCGGGCGCCGTGACGAAGCTGACGGAAGGTGTGCTCGCCCGCTGGTTCCGGCGCAGAGACCGAGCCCACGGCCGCTCGTCCAGGCCGGCACGCGGGGCGGCAGACGCCGATGCACCGCCCCGCGCCGAGCTGGTCATGCTGGCGGGCGTCGCTCTCGCTTTCGCGGCCGGAGCGATATGCGGCGTCGCACTGTACTTGTCCGGCGGGCTCGTCTCGCTGCTCGTGCCCGTCGTGCTCCTGCTCACCATAGCGCTGGTCGACGCCAAGCGGCCGCTCGAGGAGGCGGGTTAGCTGCCCCGAAAACGCCCGGTCGCGCCCTCCGCGCGAATGGCTGAGCATCGTTCGCGCGCTGGGTTGGCTGCTTGCCGCCGCCGTGACCCCGACCGGGCCGGCATCCCGCCTATTGAAGAGGGAACCTTTTGGGTCGAGCGGTACTTCATATGCGCGGAGGCGGAGGGTGGAATCCGGAACCCCGAAAATTTGGAAATCCGGAACCGGAATCCGACAAACGGTGGATGCAACCTTATTGTGCGTTTCGCCATCCAATTCATACGACTCGACGGCGACGGAAATTTGAAACCAGAACGTCGCGATCGTCGTAGTCACACTAGCGGCGGCACGAAGCCGCCGAGACATATAGATCGGAGGGTAATATGAGACTCGCTCGGAAAATACGGCATTGGTTCGTCGCCTGGATAGACTGGCGCATCCGGGCTGCTCGGCTTCGGATCGGGATCGACGCCCTCCGCGCCCGTTAACGCGAGGGGCGAGCGCAACACGCGCCCGCCCCTCGATGTCGTTCGCCGAGCCGCCGCACCCGGGCCGTCGCGCCGGCTAACATCCGGCCCCACCACATATTGCGACGCGCCCGCGCCCTCTGTACCATTCCGCTGTATCGTCTTGCTAGCGCTCGACCGACAGTTGGAGGCATGATGTCTGATCGTGCAGGTCCCATGGCCCACGCCCGGGCCGCCGTACGGTTTACTCTGGCCATCGCCGTGGTACTTGGAGCATGCGGCGGCGAGCAGGGCGCCCTCACAGCCGAAGGCGAGGAGATCGTCATCGCCGACGTCGGCTTCATGACTCCGGAATCGATCGTGATGGACACGATCGATGACGTCTACCTGGTCTCGAACGTCAATGGCGGTCCGGTCGACGAGGATGACAACGGGTTCATCTCGAGGGTGACGCCGGACGGCCAGGTCGAAACGCTCAAATGGATCGACGGCGCGGATCCGATGATCACGCTGAATGCGCCGAAAGGCATGGCGCTGCGCGGCGACAGCTTGTTCGTGGCCGACATCGACTGTGTCCGCGTGTTCAACCGCGTGACGGGCGAGCAGCAGACCGGCACCTGCATCGACGGTGCGACGTTCTTGAACGATGTCGCGGTGGGTCCGGAGGGCTCGTTGTTCGTGACCGACACCGGGATGCGCGCCGGCCCCGAGGATCTCGAGCCGGCGGGTACCGACGCCATATATCGGCTGCCGCTCGAGGAGGGGCGCCGCGCGACGACCGTCACGCAGGGCGCTGACCTCGGTGGGCCTAACGGCATCGTGGTCGGTTCCCGCGGCATCATGGTCGTCACGTCCAGGTCCGGTGAGCTGCTCCGCTTCACGCCGACCGGCGAGAAGACGCAGGTCATGCCGCCCTCGCCGCTCGAGCTCGATGGCCTGATCAGGACGCCCGATGGCGGTTTCCTGTTCTCGAGCTGGGGCGAATCCGCGATCTACCGGATCGGTAGCGACGGTCGGGTCACGCAGGTCTTTACAGGTATCGCGTCGCCGGCGGACATTGGCTTCGACCCTCGGCGCAACCGCGTGTTGATCCCGGTGTTCCTCGAGGACCGCGTCGTGATTCGCGAGCTCCCGACCAGCGCACAGTAGAGCGCCTCCGTCGAGAGATGTCGGCGCGACAGCGCCGGATGATGGACATCGCCGTCGTTCTGTCGACTTACAATTGGCCGCGCGCGCTCGAGCTGTCGCTCTGGGGCTACGCCGCCCAGACGCATCGCGACTTCTCGGTCGTTATCGCGGATGACGGCTCGGGTCCCCAGACGCGCGCGCTGATCGAGCGGCTGGCCGCGGAGACCAGACTGCGAATCCACCACGTGTGGCAGGATGACCGCGGCTTCCGGAAAAGCGAGATCCTGAACCGCGCAATCGCCAGCACGGACTGCGAGTATCTGATCTTCTCCGATGGCGACACGATCCCGCGGCGTGATTTCGTGGCCGTGCACGCCGAATACGCGGACCGCGGCCGGTTCCTCGCGGGCGGCTACGTCAAGCTGCCGGCTCACGTGAGCAATCGCATCACGGTCGACGACGTCCGAAGCGGAAGAGCCACCGACCTGGCGTGGCTGCGCGCGCAGGGCTTCCGGCCCGGACGTCGCGGCTTGCGGTTCCCGCGCTCGAGACGGTCGGCCACGTTCCTCGATCACCTCACGCCGACGGCGCGCCGCTGGCACGGCAACAATGCATCGACTTGGCGCGACTACCTGCTCGAGGTCAACGGATTCGACATGGACATGGGCTACGGTGGTCAAGATACCGCGCTCGGAGACCGCCTCGAGAACCTCGGCGTGCGGCCGAAACGGATCCGCCATCGCGCGCCGGCCGTGCATCTCGATCACGATCGACCGTGGCGCGATCCCGCCGGCGTTCAGCGTAACATCGAGATCCGGCAGCGTATTCGCACGACGCGCGAGGTCCGCGCGCCGCGCGGCATCGCCGAGCTCGAGCCGATCGGATCACCTCACCCCTGTGCGGGCTAGGCGAACCGTGAGGCGCGCGCGTGTAGTGACCGACAACGACACCATCGAGCATGAAGCTTCCGACTTTCCTCATCATCGGCGCCGCAAAGGGCGGCACGACGTCGCTGCACGCATACCTTGGACAGCACCCGCAGATTTATATGAGCCCACTGAAGGAGACCAACTTCTTCACGCTCGGCGGCGAACGTCCCCGGTTCGGCGGCCCCGACGGCGATGTGTTCGCCCGTGACAGCGTCCATCGTCTCGAGGATTATGCGCGACTGTTTGACGGCGCCACGGACGAGACAGCGATCGGCGAGACATCGCCGCGTTATCTGACGACCGCGGGGACGGCGGCTCGCATCGAAAGCATGCTGCCCGAAGTCAAGCTCGTGGCGATCCTGCGCAATCCGGCGGATCGCGCGTTCTCCGCATTCTCGATGCGCAAGCGCGATGGCTGGGAACCCTGTGAAACGCTCGAAGAGGCGATCGCCGAAGAGCCGCGACGTCTCGCCGAAGGCTGGGGTGCCGGCATCTACCTGCGCGGCGGGTTTTACGCCCAGATGCTCGAGCAATACTACGATCGGTTCGATCGCCGCCAGATCCGTGTCTACATTTTCGACGACTTGATGTCGCGGCCGCACGAACTGCTCGAGGACTTGTTCGGATTCCTCGGCGTCGATCCGCGGTTTCGTCCCGATATGTCACAACGCCTCAACGTCTCGGGCGTCATCAAGAATCCCATGTTGCGCTTCGCTTGGACGCGGACGCAATACGTTAAGCGCGCCATGCGACTCTTTCTCTCCAGGCCCGTGCGACAGCGGATCAGTCGGTTCTTCACCGGTCTCGAGAAGGAACGTCTCCCGTTTCCGCCGGAGCAGCGCGCGTGGTTGCTCGACCTCTACCGTGAAGACATCGCCCAGCTCCAGAATCTAATCGGACGAGACCTCTCGGCCTGGCTCCCCTGCTGAGCGTGTGCCGCCCCCGCAATTCGGTCCGCGCGGAATGCGGGGTGGACATTCAGACTCGCCCTGGCGTCTCAGTCGTGAACACCTTAAGTTGTCCCCTCTTCCCGGAAAGCAAACGTTGTCGCATCAGGTGCCGCTCGGCTAGCAACTGTCCGTATGGGCAACAGCGGCACGCGGCATTCGGGCGGCGCGGCATTCGGCGGTGAGCGCCGGGAACCGGGACAATTTACCCGGCTCGCAAGCTCCGCACGATGATGCGCGCGCAGCGACGTGCAGCGGCAGTCGTCACGCGATGCGTTGGGACGGTGAGGTTATCGGCGCTTTTGTGCGCAGCGATGATCGATACCGTGCCGCGCTGATGAGCGGCCCTGCTCTTGCACTTGATGTGACGATTTTGTCGCGAGATCGGAATCGAATGGACGTTGCGCTGGCGCGGGAGCACGGTAGCGTCGCAGTGCCCCCGACACAGCTCGAGCGCCGCGCGCGGAAACATGTCCAGCGAACACGGCGAGAGATGGGTCGCCCCTCGAGATCCGTAAGAGGTTTGCGTGCGAATTCTGACGCTCAACTACGAGTTTCCGCCGATCGGCGGCGGTGGTTCACCCGTATCGTACGAGCTTGGCCGCGAGCTCGTCGCACAAGGCCACGACGTGGACGTCGTGACTATGGGTTTCGGCAAGCTCCCGGCGCACGAAGTCATGGACGGAATGAACGTGTACCGGGTGCCGTGCTTGCGAAAGCGGCGCGACGTGTGCCGG
>JBOHRM010000823.1:0-5718 GCA_050732715.1 Longimicrobiales bacterium | reverse complement strand
TCGAGCTACGGGCTCGACTCACCCGCCGACTTCCGCGATGCGATCCTCGCCGCGGTCGAGGCGGGCCTCACGCCCGATGATGCACTGCGCGCACTCACCATCACGCCGGCCACCGTACTCGGCCTCGAGACTGCCATCGGTACGATCGAAGCCGGCAAGCTCGCGAACCTCGTCGTCGTCGAAGGAGACCTGTTCGCGGACAGCGCGCGCATCCGTGAGGTGTTCGTCGAGGGTGAGCGTTTCGAGATTCGGGATCGGCCGGCGGGGCGCGCCCGCGGTGGAGAAGGCATCACTGACGTGGACGTCGCAGGCAACTGGACCGGCACGCTCGAGGGGCCGTCCAGCACGATCGAGTTCACGCTCACGCTCGAGCGCGACGGCGATGCCGTCACCGGCTCGCTCACCTCCGAGATGGGCACGGCCGACCTGAGCGGCGAGGTCGACGGCGCGGAGATTACGTTGCGCGGGACCGTGTCGCCGCCAGGCGTCAATGCGATGGACGTCACGGTCACGGGCACGGTCGAAGGCGACGAGCTCGAAGGTGCGATCGTCGTCCAGGGGATGGCCGAGATGCCGTTCAATGCACGCCGCCAGCCCGGGCAGTACCATCACGACACGCACGCGATCCATGGAGGCCGCCAGTGAAGCCACGTTTCGGGTTTCGGGTTTCGAGCTCTCGGTTTCTCGTTCACGCCCTCGGCAGCGCGGCCGCGCTCGTTTGGTTCGCGGCTCCCGCCGCCGGGCAGGACGTCGCGATCCGCAACGCCACGGTGTTGACGATCACGAACGGCACGATCGAGAACGGCACCGTGCTGGTGCGTGACGGCAAGATCGCCGCGGTCGGCGCGGACGTCGACGTTCCCGCGGGCGTCGAGGTCATTGATGCCGCGGGCATGTATGTCACGCCGGGGCTGATCGACGCGCACTCGCACATGGCGATGGAGGGCGGGATCAACGAGGGCTCCGAATCGGTCACGCCCGAGGTCGTCGTCAACGTGCGTAATGATGACCAGACGATCTACCGCGCGCTCGCGGGCGGCGTGACCAGCGCGCTGCTGTTGCACGGCAGCGCGAACACGATCGGTGGCCAGGGCGCGGTCATCAAGATGCGCTGGGGCTCACCTGTCGACGCGCTGTACTTCGACGGCGCGCATCGCATCGTCAAGTTCGCGCTCGGCGAGAACGTGACGCGTGCGAACTCGGACCAGCCGGACTCCGAGCGGCGCTACCCGAAGTCGCGTATGGGCGTCGAGCAAACGCTGCGCTGGTGGTTCACGAAGGCGAAGGAGTACCAGGCCGAGTGGCAGGCGTACGAGGAGAATGACGGCAACAGCGTGCCGCCGCGGCGCGATCTGCGATTGGACGCGCTCGTCGACATCATGACCGGCGATCTGAAGGTCCACGCGCACAGCTATCGAGGCGACGAGATCCTGATGCTGATGCGCGTCGCCGAGGACTTCGGCTTCCGCATCCACACGTTCCAGCACGTCCTGGAAGGCTACAAGGTGGCGGATGAAATGGTGGCGCACGGTGCAATGGCGTCGACGTTCGCCGAAAACTGGGCGTACAAGGTCGAAGCGTTCGACGCGATCCCGTACAACATGGCGATCATGTCCGAGCGCGGTGTCGTGGTGTCGGTGAACTCGGACTCGGGCGAGCGAGTGCGCCGGCTCTACCAGGAGGCCGCGATCGGGATGAAATACGGCGGCATGGACGAGAACGAGGCGCTCAAGATGGTGACGCTCAACCCCGCCATGCAGCTCGGCGTCGAGGACCGCGTCGGCTCGCTCGAGGTCGGCAAGGACGCCGACATCACGATCTTCAGCGACCACCCGTTCGCGCCCGCCTCGCGGGTCGAGAAGACGTTCGTGGACGGGAGGCTGCTGTTCAACCGCGATGAGGCGATGACGCTCGAGAAGCTGATTCAGCAGGCGGGGCAGGTCACGACGACGACCGATCCTGAGGAGGACCGATGAGCGCATTCGCGGGTTCCGCGTTCGGGGTTACGCGTTGCGGGTTGGCGGCGTTCGCAGTCGTCGCCGTCACCGCGTCAGCAGCCGCGCCGCAGGTGCCGGTCGGCGAGAGCGGCACGTTCGTGATCCGTGGCGGCACCATCGTCGTGGGTAACGGCGAACGCATCGAGAACGGCAGCGTGGTCATCGAGGACGGGCGGATCACGGCGGCCGGCGCCAACGTCCAGGCGCCGGCCGGCGCACGTGAGGTCGACGCCGCCGGCCGGTTCGTTTACCCCGGCATGATGGACGCGAGAACGCCGATCGGCTTGAGGGAGATCGGCCAGGTCAATCCGATGAACCTCGACAGTGAGCTGGGCGACTACAACCCGCACAATCGCGCGGTGGTCGCGCTCAACGTCGAGAGCACGATGATCGGCGTCACGCGGGCGAACGGCATCACGCACGTCATCTCCGCGCCGAGCGGCGGCGTGATCAGCGGCCAGGCCGCGCTGATCAACTTGTCCGGCTGGACGTGGGAGGACATGGCCGTCAACTCGGCCGCCGCGTACGTGATCAACTACCCGCGTTCCGGCGGTGGCCGCGGTTTCGGCGGCGGCCGTGGGCGCGGCGGTTCCGGTGCCGAGGAGCGCGTCGCCGAGCAGGTGCGCGCGCTCGAGGACCGGCTGCGGACGGCGAAGCAACACGAGGCCGCGCGTGCGGCGGGCAGCGAGAGGTTCGACCTCCAATACGAGGCGATGCGCCCGCTCGTGCGCGGCGAGGTGCCCGCGCTCGTGAGCGCGGACACGAAAGAGCAGATCGAAGCTGTCGTCGCATTGCAGGACACGTTCGGCATCCGCGTGATCATCCAGGGTGGGGACGAGGCGTGGAAAGTCGCCGAGCTGCTCGCCAGCAAGAACGTCCCCGTCGTGCTCGGCTCGATCCAGTCGACGCCCGCATCGGACGCGCCGTACGACGCGATTTACGCCCAGCCGGGCGTGCTCGTGCGCGCCGGCGTCAAGATCGCCTTCTCGACCGGCAGCGCCGCGAACGCGCGACACGTCCCGTATCACGTGGCGCTCGCCGTCGGCTACGGCCTCGACCCCGACGATGCGATCCGGGCGCTCACGATCTGGCCCGCCGAGATCTTCGGCGTCGCCGACCAGCTCGGCACGATCGAGGCCGGCAAGATCGCGAACCTGTTCGTCGCGAGCGGGGATCCCCTGGACGTGCGGACGGAAGTGCGCGAAGTCTTCGTCGCCGGCCGGCTCGTGCCGCAGGACGACCGCGCGCGGCTGCTCTACGAGAAGTACAGAGCGCGTCCGGCGGGCTACTGACCCAATACGGGGCCGCTATAGGAATCGCCAGTCAGCGATCGACGCAGTACAGGTACTCGTCCACGGTGTCGCCGCGATAGCACCGGCGGGCGCCGTCTGAGTCGGAGCGGTACCGCTTGTAGGTGTGGCGGTATCGGCGGTAGGTGCCGCGGCGGCCGTAGCTCTGGAGCACGCGTTTGATCGTGGGCTCCGAGATGATCCCCTCCGCGTTGTAGCTCATCACAATGTGTTTGCATCGCGCGATCGCGATGAGTGCCTCGAACGCCGCTTCGCAGTGGCGGGCGCGGCTCCAGTCGGAGCGGAGGTCCGCGTCGGCGAGGAGGCCGGTCTTGCCGCGTGTCTCCACCGGGCCATTGAACCACCCGCGCGCGATCAGCTCGGGGATGTGGTAGTAGCCCGCGTACTGGCGGGTGTTGTACGGCGGGTCGAGGTAGAGAAGGTCGAACGCGTCTGCGTCGCGTACGGCGTCGAGCGCGTCCGCGCGTTTCGAGTGGCAGCCGTTGCCGGGAACGAGCGCGGGCACGCGCAGCATCAGCGGCCGGCGGGCGTTAGACTGCCAGCTCTTGACGAACGCAGCATAGACGCCGGTGGTGTTGGCGACGCGGTCGGCGGCCTCGAGCAGCGCCGCGAGGAGGATACAGTGCGCATCCTCGCCGACCCAGCCGGCGGCCCGCCAGTGCGCGATGCGCGAGCGGATGGCGTCGATGCGCGCGCCGTTGGCCGGCGTGAAGTACATTCGCCCGTGAGCCGCGCCCTGTTCACCGGCGGGCGTGTAGTGTTCGTGGATGAAGCCGCGCTCGCCAGGCACCGTGTTCAGGTAGGCGACGACGGTCTCGATCCGGCCGTCGGCGAGCCCGAGCGCTTCGGCGAGACGCGGTGATGTCGGCGGCCGCGCCACCTGAACGTACGCGCGGCCGAAGATGTGACCGTACTCCATGATATCGGATGCGATGACGCTGAAGCCTCGATGCTTCAGCTCCCGCGCGACGCTCGCGGTGCCCGTGAACGGATCGACGGCGCAGCCGCGCCCGATGCGACGGCGGTCGAGCACGCGGCCAATGAAGCCGAGCAGGCGGGTCTTGTTGCCGATATAGCGCATCGGCCGGCGAATATAGGGCCGGTGCAAGACGGCGTCCATCGCGCCCTGAATGAATCGAATCAGCGACCCCGCAATGAACGTGTATCGCATCACGATCCGGCACGGTCAGCCGCATCGCTATCACATCCTGGACGTCCGCGCGGCGACGCTCGCGGACGCGGTCCGGCTGGTGGCCGAGCGGTTCCCGCCGCAGCTCGAGGAAACGGGCGACCTGATCGAGATTCGCCGCCAGATGGATGCGCAGCAGCGCGAGTACACGCCGGGCTGAGCTCGCCTCTCACGGGCCACTGATCTTCTCGCCCGTGCCAGGGCTGCGGCGGGTTGCGGCGCTTGGCTCGGCCCTTCGAGTCATGCGATCCGTCGGTTTGCGCGCGGACGCGCGGAGCGTAGGTTCGCGCGACATGTCATGGGCTGAACGCGCCTATGAGGTGGCGGTACGGGCCGGCGCGCCCGTGCTACGCGCCGCATCGGCGCTCGACGAAAAGCTCGCGCGCGGCGTTGCGGGTCGGCGCCACGCTGTTGGGCACCTCGAGCGCTGGGCCGCGCGCTGCCGCGAGGCCGCGCGGCCGCTGCTGTGGTTCCATGCGCCCTCGGCGGGCGAGGCGCTGATGGCACAGGCGACCATCGAGGCGGTGCGCTGTCTCCGGCCCGAGGCGCAGATCGCGTTCACCTACTTCTCGCCCTCGGCGGAGCGCATCGTGCCGCGCATCAGCGCGGACGTGAGCGGTTATCTCCCGTGGGACGTCACCCGGGAGGCGAGCCGTGCGGTCGATGCGCTCAGTCCCTCCGCGATCGCGTTCGTGCGCACGGACGTCTGGCCCGTGCTGGCGCGCGTGGCACACGGCCGAGGCGTCGCGCTCGCATTGATCAACGCGGTCCTCGCCGAACGATCGAGCCGACTTCGACCCGTCGCACGGGTCCTGCTCGAACCGGCGTACGCTCGGCTGGATGCGGTCGGGGCGGTCAGCGATCGGGACGCGAGCCGCTTCGAGAGCCTCGGCGTTCCCAACAGCCGCGTTCACGTCACGGGTGACGCGCGATTCGATCAGGTGCTGCGCCGCCGAGAGGCGGGAGACCGCGACTCGAGCCTGCGTGCTCTTCTGCGCGAGGAGGTGCCAGTGCTCGTGGCGGGATCGACGTGGCCGCGCGATGAAGACGTGCTGATCGACGCCTTCACCCAGGTCAGGCGATGCATGCCGGTGCGGCTCGTTCTCGTGCCGCACGAGCCGGCGCTCAGCCACATCGACGCCCTCGAGTCGCGGCTGGACCGCGCGGGCGTCCGCGGCGAGCGGCTGTCCCACGCCGAACGACATGGGCGAGCCGAGAGCGA
>JBOHRM010000822.1:0-7102 GCA_050732715.1 Longimicrobiales bacterium | reverse complement strand
CCCTCGTGTATGCCGAGCTCCGTCGCATCGCGAAGCGGCAGCTCGGTCGGGAGCGCCCCGGGCACACGCTCGATCCGGCCGCGTTGGTCCATGAGGCGTATGTCAAGCTCGTGGATCAGGACGGCGTCGAGTGGCAGAACCGCGCTCATTTTTTCGCCATCGCCGCCCGGTCGATGCGTACCATCTTCATCGACCATGCCCGCGCCCGCACAGCGAAGCGGGGAGGTGGGATCTCCGTTCTCCCTCTGGCGCAGAGCACGGTTGTCGCTTCCGAGGAGCAAGACGAGCAAGTGATTGCAATGGACGAGGCGCTGACGCGGCTCGCCGCGATCAGCCTCGAGGCCAGCCAGACCGTCGAGCTGCGCTACTTCGGCGGGATCACGCTCGAGGAGGTCGCCGTTGTGCTGGACCTTTCGCTTCGCACGGTGCGCCGTCGCTGGGCCTTTGCCAAAGCCTGGTTGCAGCGCGAGCTCCGAGAGGCTTGCTGAATCATGGATGAGAATGGACGCGCCCGACGGGCGAAAACCCTGTTCGGTGCCGCCATGGAGCTCGAACCGGTCACGTTACCGACGTGCGGGCACGCACGGGGCCTTCACACCGAGGTGATCCCGGACTTCGTTCCGGGCCGGGGCGCTCATGCCGCCACGAAGAGACCCGTGACGTACATGGCGAGGAGCCCCACGAGGAACCCGGCGGCGTTGAGCGGCGAGAACCGCAACGCGGCGCCTTCACCCGAGAAGCGCTTTCCGATGACATACACGACCTGAGCCACGGCGCCCGCGCCGATCGCCAGGAAGAGTGTGGTCCAGAGCGGCGAGTAGGTGAAGCCGCCGACCCAGGCGCCGACGATGGTAGGGACGCCGGCGACTGCGCCGAGCAGCGCCAGCGTGCCGATGCCGGGCCGTTCGCGGGCCAGCGGCGAAACGATGGCAAGGCCTTCCGTGGTGTTGTGCAAAAGGAACCCCAGCACGAGCGTGGTGCCGAGTGCGATTGCGCCGCTCGCGTACGCCGCGCCGATCGCGAGGCCCTCACCCAGGTTGTGCAACCCGATCGCAACCGCGATCAGCAGCGCCACGCTCACGGCGGATTCGCGTCCGGCGCGCCGCGAGAGCCGGCTCAGCGCCTCGAGCAGGAGCGGCGTTCCGAGCAGGCCGAGCAGCACGAGGCCCGTCCCCTGATAGCTCGCGGGCACACGCGCTGCGAGCTCAGTGGCTTCGACGAGCGCGTCCACGCCGAGGAACACGAGCAGGCCGGCCGTCAAGGCGAGGAAGAAATCGACCCACGCGCTCGGGATCGACCGGATGAACGGGAACCACAGCAGCCCGAGGAACACGGGGATGACACCCACATAGGCGCCGAGCAGCGTGAACGTTCCGATGTAGCGAGCGTCGGGCCGAGGCGTGAGCGTGGCGACGTCGACGACCTCCTCGAACGTGAGGCCGGTGCTCGTGACCAGCTTCACGGCGACGGGCTCGCCGTCGACCCACGGATACGGCACGACGATGTCGCGGCTCGTCAGACGGTCGATCGTTCGGTCTCCCGCCACGGTGTGCCACCAGACGGCATCGTCGACCAGCACCTGCGCGACCGTCACGGGCTCGGGACCGCCATTGACCACGCGGATGCGCATCTCATCCGGCGACGGGAACGTGATCCGATCGATGGTCAGCTCTTCGATTGGCGGGAACGCAGCAATGAACACGCCGATCGGTCCGGCACGCAGCAGTGCAAAGACAAGCACGCCCACCAGGAACAGCGGCGCGACACCGAGCAACCATGTGGGCACGCGACGCGTCCGCGCCGTCGACCGCGAGTCGGTGGAGTCGCCCCGCGGCAGCGGCGGTGCCTTAGGTATCAGCGTCTCAGCCATGGACGTGCTCCGGCGACGCCGTCCTTGCAGAAGCGTTGGTGTGGGGCACGGCGTGGGCGGCGTCCGCGCCGGCGACCGTCGGGCGGACCACGTCGAAGATGCCCATCCAGCCGAGCTCGGCAAACTCACTCTGGTGCGCGTGAAACATGAACCGGCCCGGGTACTTGTACTCGAACTCGATGATGCACCGTTCGGCCTGGCAGAGCATCACGTTGTCCGTGTACTCGTAGTGTTCGAGGTTCGTACCCGTGCGGAACAACTTGTAGAAGTTGCCGTGCAGGTGGAACGAGTTGATCGGGTCGAACTCGGTGAGGTTCGCCACGTATACGCGCACCAACTCATCCGTCTCGATGCGGATCGGGTGGTGCTGATAGTGGAAGGCCACCGTGTTCACGGCGTAGACCTCGTTCTCGCCGTCGAAGTTCGTGTCGAACCCGTTCATCACCATCACGAGCTCACGCGCCGGAGGCCGGCCCGCCTTCGGGTCGATGAGGAACATGCCGTACAGGCCTTTGTGCAGATGTCGTTTCAGTGGCGTCGCGTGACAGTGGTACAGCTGCACGCCGAACGGCTCGGCATCGAACTCGTACGTGAAGCTGCCGCCGGGCTCGACCACCTCGAAGACGCCGTCCATGTCCGCCGGGTGGATGCCGTGAAAGTGGATCGTGTGCGGATGCGTGCCCGCGTTCTGGAACCGCATCCGCACGCGATCGCCTTCCGTGCAGCGGAGCGTCGGGCCGGGCACCTGGCCGTTGTACGTCCAGCCGGGGAAGAATACGCCGGGCGCAACCTCGATCTCGCGGTCGACCGCCACGAGACTGTACTCGCGCAGCGGCTGGCCCGACGGCAGCACGGAGAGCTCACCGGTGTCGAAGTGCGTCAGGAACGCCATCGGGTCCAAGCCGCCCGGTCGAAGCGTGCCGACCGTCTCGTTCGGACCGTGCCCGCCGTGAGGCGGCGCGGCACCGTTCGGCGATTCCTGCCGCGACGGCCGAGCCAGCGCCATCGAGCTGCCCGCCGACGCCAAACCGACCGCGCCCAAGGCGCCGATCTTCACCAGGTCCCGCCGAGTGACTCCGCCACCCGTTCGGCGAATCTCTGCCGACCCATCTTCTTCTCGAGCCCGCCGTCTACGCATGTTCCATCCCTCCCGTTCGCGCCGACGGGCGACGCCCTTGACGCTTGCCTCCCGACGCCGTCGGCTCGACCTGGAGCGAACGCGAAAGCTCCTCCCCGATCATCTGCTCGACGCCGTCCACATCCAGTCGCACCGGCCCGTTGAACGGAGCCCGCTCGAGCACCTGTAGACGTGCGCCGGGCACGAGCTGTAGCTCCGCCAGGTAACGCAGAGCCTCCGGATCTTCGTCGGGCACGCGTCGCAGCACCGCCGGCCGCCCAACTTCGAGCTCGTCCAGACCCGGGTAGGTCCGGTCGACGAACTGCTGACCGACGCCCGGGATCGGAGCGCCGTGCGGGTCGGACTCCGGCTCGCCCAAGACCGCCGCCATCCGGTCGATCAGCTCGTCCGTCACCGCATGCTCGAGCCGCTCCGCATCCTCGTGTACGCGATCCCACGTGTAGCCCAGCACCTTCACCAGAAACAGCTCGAGCACGCGATGCCGCCGGATCAGTCGCACCGCCTCATCCTCGCCTTCCGCCGTCAGCCGCGCACCGTAGTACGGCACATGCTCGACCAGACCCCGCTCCGCCAGCCGCTTCAACATCCCCGTCACCGAGCCCGCCGCCACGTTCAGGTGCTCGGCGATCGATGACGTGCCTGCCGCCGCCTCGTCGTGGCTCAGCGCGTAGATCGTCTTCAGATAGTCTTCGACCGCGACGGACGGCATACCTGTTGACCGCGTTCATGGTTCTACGAAATCTTTTTTTAGGATAAGCTAAGAATAGGCGAGCGTCAAGGACGGAGGGAGCGGAAGTGGACAATTTGAGGGTGCACGTTTAGGTGTACGTGTAGGTGTAGGTGTAGGGGCACGGGCACGTGTACGTGTACGTGTACGTTTACGGTCAGGTTTAGGCGTCAAGTCCGACCCCTACACCTACACGTACACGTAAACGTAAACCTAAACGTGCCCCTGCCCGTGCCCGTACACGTACACGTACACCTACACGTACACCTACACCCAAACACTTGCCTGACCCGAACGCACGCCGCATTCAGAACGCCTAGCAGACGCCTAGCAGGTCCTCTCCGCTTCCGATAACGTAGTTTGGGAGGATGAATCCGAGGACCCAACAAGAAGGGAGGTGTGACAGTGGCTGTGGACGAGAAGGCGTTGGCTGCATTGCTGCGAGAGGACCGGCGGTTTGCGCCGGCGCCGGAGTTTCGGAAGCAGGCGAACGCGCCCGACCCCGGGATCTACGAGCGTGGGTCGCGGGACTGGGAGGGTTTCTGGGAGGGCTGGGCACGTGAGCTGGACTGGTTCGAGCCGTGGCGGACGGTTGTGGAGTGGCGGCCGCCGCACGCGAAGTGGTTCGACGGCGGCCGGTTGAACGCGACGTACAACTGTTTGGACAGGCACCTGGCGAGTGCGCGGCGGAACAAGGCGGCGCTGATCTGGGAGGGTGAGCCCGGGGACACGCGGGTCTACACCTATTGGGACCTGCATCGAGAGGTCACGCGTTTCGCTGGCGTGCTGAGGTCACTCGGTGTGGGTCGGGGCGACCGGGTGGCGATCTATCTGCCGATGGTGCCGGAAGCGGCGATCGCGATGTTGGCGTGCGCGCGGATCGGCGCGCCACACTCGGTGGTGTTCGGCGGTTTTTCGGCGGAGAGCCTACGTGACCGGATCGTGGACGCGGAGGCTAAGTTGCTGATCACGGCGGATGGCGGGTTTCGGCGCGGCCGTGTGGTGGCGTTGAAGGAGAGCGCGGATCGGGCGCTCGAGGAGACGCCATCGATCGCGAAGGTGGTGGTGGTGCGGCGCGGCGCCGGCCTCGAGGTGTCGGTCACGATGCAGGAGGGCCGCGACCACTGGTACCATGAGCTGATGGCGGAGGAGCGAACGGGCGCGCTGCCCGAGAGCATGGCCGCGGAGGACATCCTGTACATCCTCTACACGTCGGGCACGACGGGCAAGCCGAAGGGCGTGGTGCACACCACGGGCGGCTACATGACGCAGGTGCTTGCGACGACGAACCTGGTGTTCGATCTGAAGGAGGAGGATGTCTACTGGTGCACGGCGGATGTCGGCTGGGTGACGGGACACAGTTACGTGGTGTACGGCCCGCTGGCGAACGGCGCGTCGGTGTTGATGTACGAGGGCGCGCCGGACTGGCCGGATCGCGGCCGGTGTTGGGAGCTGGTCGAGAAGTACGGCGTTACCGTGCTGTACACGGCGCCGACGGCGATCCGTGCGTTCATGCGGTGGGGGACGGAGTGGCCCGGGAAGTACGACCTTTCAACGCTGCGCCTACTGGGCACGGTCGGCGAGCCGATCAATCCGGAGGCGTGGATGTGGTATCGAGAGCACATTGGCCGGGGCCGGTGTCCGATCGTGGACACGTGGTGGCAGACGGAGACGGGCGCGATCATGATCTCGCCGCTGCCGGGGATCACGGAGACGAAGCCGGGCAGTGCGACGGCCGCGTTCCCGGGCGTGTCCGCGGAGGTGCTCGACGCGGCTGGCGAGCCCGTGTCCGCGGGTTATCTCGCGATCCCTCGTCCGTGGCCCGCGATGCTGCGCACGATCTGGCGTGACGATGAACGGTACCGGCAGACGTACTGGTCGCGCTGGAAAGACATCTACTTCCCGGGCGACGGCGCGAAACGAGACGACGACGGCTACTTCTGGATCCTCGGCCGCGTCGACGACGTGTTGAACGTGGCGGGTCACCGCATCGGCACCATGGAGGTCGAGAGCGCGCTCGTCGATCACCAGGCCGTGGCGGAGGCCGCCGTGGTCGGCCGTGCGGACGAGCTGAAGGGCCAGGCGATCTCCGCGTTCGTCACGCTGAAGGAGGGCGTCGAGTCGAGCGACACGTTGAAGGCCGAGCTGCGGGCGCACGTGGCCGACAAGATCGGCGCGATCGCGCGGCCGGCGGACATCCTGTTCGCCGCGGATCTGCCGAAGACGCGCTCGGGCAAGATCATGCGCAGGCTCCTGCGCGACATCGCGGAAGGCCGCGCGCTCGGCGACACCACGACGCTGGCGGACGCCGCCGTGGTCGCTCGGCTCAAGGAAGAATACGAAGACAAGGAAGGCTAGTTGCCGCCGCGGTGATCATGACGGCCTTCGTGGCGTCGTCAACGGAATTCAATCGCCGAGGGCCGCAGAGGAGCGGGAGGGCGCGGACTGGTGCGAATCGGGGTCACTGTGAGATCACAACTCGGCGTCCTCTCTCGCTCTCGGCGGTCTCTGCGGCTGAATCCGTTTGATGCCCGCCTCGCGAACCTACGGCGTTCTAGATCAAGTCCTCAAACACTCGGTGGAAGATTAGTCGGCCAGCGGATCCCGAGTCGTCGGGTGCTTCGGGCGTTCCTCAGCCGGCGGCTTGTGCAGCTTGGGCTGCGCCGGGATGCCGACCGCGACCTCACCGGCGGCGACGTTCCGGGTCGCGACGGCGAGGGCTCCGACCATCGAGTCCGCCTCGAGGCGAGTACCGCCGAGGATCGTGGCGTGGTACGTCACGCGCGCGCCGTCGCCGAGGTAGGTGACCTTGTTCTCGACATCGCGCTGGTCGCCAAGGTCGTGCGTGTGGCTGTAGATGTTCGCGAAATCCGCGACGGACACGCGGTTGCCGAGGACGATGCCGCCGCGGTCATCGAGCAGCACGTGACGGTGGATCACGACGTCGTCGCCTGCCTCGATGTTGTAGCCGAACGAGAACTTCACGAAGTGGAAGCACTTGAAGTTGCGGCCGCAGCGCTGGAAGATGTGCCGAGCGAGGACGCGGCGCAGCTTGACGCCCAGGTGCACATTCTCGCCGAGCGGGCTCTTGTCGAACATCTCCCACAGCCAGATTAGCGGCTTGACGCGCGCGTAGCGTTCGACGTCGATGTCGGTGTAGTATTCTGGCTCGAGCGTGACGTTGCGCGGGTCCATCTGGAGCAGCGCGATGCGCGCGGTCTCCGGGGGTTGGTCGGGGTTCGCGTCGTGCAGGCCGGGGAAGTAGATCGACGTCAGGATACGGCGGCAGAGATCGTTGCGATCGATGTTCGGATCGTCGAGCTCGCCTGCGATCGTGGCGAGCCATTCGTCATAGGCCCGTTCGGTG
>JBOHRM010000821.1:0-5879 GCA_050732715.1 Longimicrobiales bacterium | reverse complement strand
AAGCCGCGGCGGTCGGAGCTCATGGCTCTTCCTTTCGTTTCGTGGACCTTCGGCCAGAGGAAGCGTCTGGTACTTAATTTCATAAATCAGAGCTACCACCTCGAGCAGCGCGTTCGCGACTACGTCGTTCGCGGCATGGAGCCAGAGGCAGCGAGGAAGGCAGCGTTGATGGCCGTAATGGCGCGAAAGCCTCGCCTGGGTGGCCTCAGAAGCAGTTCAGGCACCGGAGATTCGCATACGGGACGAGGATGCTGGCTTGCTTCTCATCTCACCAAGGCCGTGTTCATCCGTCCTCCCTTAGCGCCTCGGTCGGCTCGATCCGGAGCGCACGGCGCGTGGGCACGATGCACGCCAGCAGGCACACGGCCATCATCAGCGCCGCGTACGCCATGAGCAGTCCGACGTCCTGCGCCGACAGGGTTCGCATCACCGCGTCGTTCGAGTAGAGCAGCGGCTCGACGATGGCCAAGGCAGTCACCAGGCCGCCTCCGACGATGACACCGAATCCGAGCTGTGCGAGTGGACGCCGGAAGATTGCTGCCATGACACGTCGCGGGTTCGACCCGAGTGCGACGCGAATCCCGATCTCGCGGGTGCGCCGCGAGACGGTGAACGACATGACCGAGTAGATCCCGGCGAACGCGAGGATGAGAGCGATCGCGCTGATCACGGTAAGGAGCCGGAACAGGACGGCGAACTCGGACCACACGCGGAACCCGGCCTGAGCCAGAGGCAGGGGTTCGTGGACGCGCAGGGTCGGGTCGACCGCCATGGCGATGTTGCGGAGCCGCGGCGCGAACGATGCCGGGTCTCCTGTCACGTGCACGGCAACGCGTATCGGATAGACGTCGCCCGGCGCGGCCGGGAGGTAAAGACCGGCGTCATTCGCGGTTTCGCTGAGCATGCCCACGTTTCTGACGACGCCGACGATCTCATACCACGGTCCGGGTTCCTCATCCGCTGGCCTAACGTAGCGGACTCGCCGGCCGATCGGGTTGCGGCCGGCCAGGACGCGTTCAACGAAGGACTGATTCACGATCACGGTGCCTCGCTCGGACCCGAGGTCGCCAGAGTGGAACCCTCGGCCCGAGAGGATGGGTATGTCCAGAACGTCGAAATATCCTGGATCAATGGATGCGATGACGACGCGGGGCCGGATTGCGGTATCGGGAGACGCGGCGCCTGCATCGTCCACCTCGATCCAGAACCAACGATGAGGCGTGAGGGGCACCGGGTCGGCGAACGTCACTCCGGCAACGCCGGGTTCGGCTTGCACGCGCCTTTCCAGCTCCTGGATCGCAGCACCGAACCGTCCGAGAAACGCCGCGTAAGACGTATCGGCAGGCACACCGCCCGCGGACTCCCGGTCCAACTCGAGTCGCGCCGAGACGTATTCTTCGATGGGGAATCCGACATCCGCCGTCCGCACTTCGACCACCATCCGTCGCACCTCGAAGGCAATCGCGGGGAAGACGACAGTAACCGCCACTTGTGCGACGATCACACCCGTCCACAGTCCGCCGAATCGTAGACCGCCCGCGCCAGCGGCCGACTGCCGGAGCCGCGCCCCCAGCCGGCGCGTCACCTTCAGCGCGGGCACGACGCCCGCGATGACGGCGCCCAGCACGGTGAGCAGACCGGCGTAGAGGGCAGTCGTGGGCGCTATGCTCGCGCTGAACCAGAACGGGATCGAGCCTCCGCTCTCTTTCTCGACCACGTTGAGCCAATCCTTCAGTGCGAAACCCGCGACCGCGAGCCCCACGACCGCGGCCACGCCCGCGAGCACGAGCGCCTCCGCGAGCAGTTGCGCGATGATCCGACCACGGCTCGCCCCCAGCGCACTTCGCACGACGATCTCGCTCTCTCGCGTCGTCGCCCGCGCGAACATCAACAATGCGACATTGCCGCAAACGAGGACCAGAAGCGTAAGGAAGAATACGTTGACCAACGTGAGCGCAATCCTGATCTCGGGCGATGCGTTCGTGATCGACTGCGCGTACGGCAAGACCCGAGGCCGCACGTGCTCGTGCGTGTCCGGAAAGTCGGCGGCCATGCGCAGACCGAGTGTGGTCAACTCCGCCTGCGCCGTTTCGAGCGTCGCGCCGGGAGCGAGGCGGCCGAACACGCGGATCACGGGGCCGCCTGCTCGTTCGTAGTTTGAGACGTCGAGACGAAGCGGCACCCAGACGCTGTGAGAGATCGGAAACGCGAAGCCGTCCGGCATGATGCCGACCACCGTGGTCCGCGTGTTGCCGAGTCGCACGGTCCGCCCGACCACGTTGGGATCACCGCCGAAGCGCGTCTGCCAAACATCGTAACCGATCACCGCGACCGGTGCCGCACCCGCCGGCTCATCTGCGTCGACCAGGAATCGACCGCGCAGCGGCGGGACGCGCGTCACGCGGAAGGCCGATGCGCTGATCTCCGCCACCTCGACCGGCTCGCCTGCGTCGCCCGTGATCAGGTTGCGCTCGATCGTGTGGAACGCCCCGACATCCTCGACAGACTCGATCGCCTCACGCCAGCGCACGAAATCGTGCGCCGCCCGGTCTTGCGCCCAGCCTGACGCTGTGTGCCAGAGTCGAATCCCTACAATGCGATCGCCGTCGTCCAGCGGAAGGTTCGGGCGGATGTATTGCGTCGCGAGCTCGAAGCCGCCTGCACCCACCGAGATCGCGAACGCCATCGCAAGGCCGCCGATAATCGTGAGCCCCGGGTACTTGACCAGCATCCGGAAACCCAGCTTGAAGTCGATCCAGGAGACCGCACGGGGGATGGGGGTTCGACGATGGGCCCATGATGTGCTGAACGCGGACGCTAGCATATTCTTGCCATACCGCCACCGGGCGCGCCACGACGACATGCCGCAAGCGACATCGCGATCCAGCAGCTCATCCAGGTCGTCCAGGATGAAGCGCGCTTCCGGAGACCGGATCAGCAACGCCGCGATACGCCGCATCACTCGCGGCGAGCGCGGTGAATCTCGATCAGTCATGCTATCCCTCCTCCACCAGCTCAGCGAGCTTGGGAATCAGACCGCCCGCCATCGCCTGGATCGTCTCGTACGCGTCCATCAGCGCCCGCTCACCTGCCGCGTTCAGCGCGTGGTACTTCCTCGGCCGGCCCGCACGGCCCGGTGTGGGGTCACCCACCCGCGAGGTCACCAGGCCGCGGTCCTCCAGGCGTCCGAGCGTCGTGTAGATCGCGCCGGACGAGACGACACGGCCGGTCCGTTCCTCGATCGCGTCACGAATCGACACGCCGTAGGCGTCCTCGCCGAGTCGAAGAACGGAAAACAGAATGAGTTGCTCGAACTCGCCCAGGTAGCTCACGTGCTCCCTCGCCGGTAGCTGTGGTGCGGGCCAGTTCGATACTATTACACTGTAGCTAAATCCGCAAGCATACAGGGAAGGTGGACGCTTTCGCTGCTCGCGGGGACGGGACTCCTCGTGCGCAGCCTCGAGCGCATTGGCGAGCGGGAGATCGGCCTTGATCTCGATCGCGTAGTGGTGGCCGATTTCGAGGACCGTGGGACGAGCTACGACGACGAGCTCGTGCGCCGGCTCTACTTCGAGATGCGCGAGCGGGCGCGGGCGCTACCAGGCGTGGAGAACGCGAGTCTCACCGTCGGCGTGCCGTTCGAGGGACAGTACGCGCTGCCGCTGGAAGTGGCGGGGCACGACAGCATTCCGGGGATGCAGCGCGGGCGCGCGCCGTTCGTCTACGCAGTGACTCCCGATTTCTTCTGGACGATGGGGACGCGCATCATCGCCGGCCGGGGGCTCACGGAAGCGGACGACGTCGAAGGCGCTCCGGCAGTCGCCGTCGTGAGCGCGAGCATGGCGCGGCTCGTCTGGCCGGCTGCGAGCGGTGGGCCGCTCGGCCAGAGCTTCAAGATCGTGCTGCGCAGCGAGACACCGGACTGCATCCGGGTGGTCGGCGTGGCGGAGGATGCACGGCGTGAGTCGTTGACGAGGCGCGGTGATCGGGAAGCCGTGCAGTACTACGTGCCGCTCTCGCAGGCGCCTCTACTTTTGGAGGAGCTGACGCTGCTCGTACGGGCGGCGAATCCACGTGCGGCCGCCGGAGCGCTATCGGACGCAACGCGGACGATGCGACCGGACATGCCATTCGTGCGCATCCGCACGCTCGAGGAGGTGGTGGCGCCGGAGCTCAGGCCCTGGCGCGTGGGCGCGTCGGTGTTCGGCCTCTTCGGCGTGCTGGCGCTCGTCGTCACGGCCATCGGGACGTACAGCGTCATCCAGTTCGGCGTCACGCAACGCCGGCACGAGTTCGGTGTGCGCATCGCGCTCGGTGCCCGCGCCCGGCAGGTGGTCGGGATGATCGTCGGCGACACATTGAGGATGACCGCCTTCGCAGGCGTCGCGGGGATGGTCGTCGTGCTCGGCACCGGACGGTTTCTGGAGGCGCACATGTTCGAGACCTCGCCCCGCGATCCGGCAGTGCTGGCGGTGGCGGCGGTGGTGCTCGTCACTGCGGCGCTGCTCGCCACGATCGTTCCGGCGGTGCGGGCTACGCAGGTCGATCCGCTCGCTGCGCTCAAGGCCGAATAGGAACCTGCGCGAAGCCTGTGCATCGCCCGGTAGAGATCGCCTTTCTCGACCGGACGACGCCGTGCTATGGATCGCGGCGTGGCGGTCATCGGCCTGGGCGTATCGCCGCCGCCTCGGTGCTGAGGTCGACCTGCTGCACATCGGTCCAGGGCACATACTCGGGGCGCTGGCCGTCGTCGAAGAAGATCAGCATGCCGGCATTCCACTCGCCGAGGTCGTCGGTCAGCTCGAGTCGCAGCTCCTCGCCGGTACGAAGAGTCACCCTGGCCGGTTGCGCGCGCTCGTCCTCCAGGGCGGGGAGCCCGATTGAGGCGATGAGGCCGAAGGGAATCGTGTAGTGGACGCCCTGCGCGGGGGCGTCGAGCGTCTCGGTGGTCTCACTCTCGTCGAGGTCGTAGATCAGGCGGCCGGCAACGCGACGGCCGGACCGGGTGATGACGCTGCCCGTCAGCGGGCGACCCGGCGAAAAGGCGCTGTAGGCGGGGCTGGCGCCACCCGCGCTGAAGTCGATGCGCTCGAAGGCGTCCCAGGAGATCAGCACGCGGCCGTAGCGCCTGTCGACGACGTACATCCCGCGGTTGCCGCGACCGACCTCACGGTTGCCGGACAGTACGATCTCGCGGCCGTCGAGCAGCGTCACCAGAGAACTGTTGCGCGAGTGGCGCGCGATCGAGCGGATGTGGTCGAAACGCAGGCTGAATTCACCGTTGTCGGTGTGGCCGTCGAGTTCATCCCGGCCCACACTCTCCTCCCGGTTCCACTGGATGAACCCGGTGAAATCGCCGTGCCGCGTGCGCACCGTACCGTACAGCCGATCGGGCACGGCGCTCAGCCGCCCGGTGGGCAGGAATTCGATGGTGCGAATCCGCCACTCGTCGAGGTCCACGACACCGTGGCGGTCATCCCACACCCGGACACCGTCGGCGAGGTCGTCGCCGCCAAAGCGGTCGAGATCGAACATGGTCCCGCTCTTGAGCACCACCCGCAGGTCGCGGCCGGGCGCCTCGATGCGCGCGATGTCACCGAAGCGCACCATGAATGGCCGGCCCAGGTCCATCGGGCGCTCCCAGGCGGCGATCTCTTTCCCGAAGACCTCGATCGGATCGCGAACCGTGGGCAGGCGCTCGCGCGGCACATGGGTGGCCCAGAGGGTCTCCTCTTTGACGGCGTTGAAGTAATGACCCCAGAACGCTTCCTCCTCGCCTCCGAAGCGCAGCCGCCCCTCGTAGATGACGCCGTCATCGGTACTGACACGACCGTAGAGGAGGCCCTCGTGGGCCTTCCCGGTCGATGGGGTCATTACCC
>JBOHRM010000820.1:0-3233 GCA_050732715.1 Longimicrobiales bacterium | reverse complement strand
GGATTACCGTTCGATTTTCAATCAGATTCATCGCGAGAATCACTGGAGGAATGCGGAAAGCGCCAGCGGCGGGGGTTCGACCGTAGCCTTCACCGAAAGCATCCGGACGGAGCTGGAATGCTGGCTGACGCGGGAACGAATCGCATCACTGGCCGATATTCCCTGCGGTGATTTCAACTGGATGCGCAAGGTGCGGTTGCCCGATGGATGCCGATACATCGGCATGGATATCGTGCTAGACCTGGTTGAGAGGAACCGGGCTCGTTATCAGGATGCAACCCACCGCTTCGAGGAAGGCGATCTGATCGCCGGCGAGCTTCCGAATGCCGAGGCGTACTTCTGCCGCGATGTGTTCATCCACTTCCCCAATGACGCGATTGACTGTTCAATCGCGACTATACGGCGAACCGGCGCTCGTTTCCTGGTCGTCACTACCTTTCCGCACATCCGCAGGAAAGTCGATACCCAATTCCCGTCATCACGGCTGCACAACATGGCCTTCCACCTTGGCGAGCCTGTCGAGCTACTCAAGGATTTTGGCCACAGCCGCACCGACAAATTCATGGGAGTATGGCGGTTACGAGAATGAGCGGCGGTACCATAAAGACGTGGATCTCCAGCGTCCCGCTTCTCTACCGTGACCTACCGTGACCGGCGAGCTGACCGAGCGCGGATCGACGTTGTGGGCTATACTATGGAGCTCTCGATAACGTGCTAGCCGCGAGGCGCGGTTAATGTGTGGCCAGTAGCGTCGGCAGCCGGCCAAATCACATGGGCGTGGCTATTTTCCGACGACACGTCACATAATGCAGAAGCTATATTTACAGTGTGTAGCATCCCGAGAATGAGTCGTAAACCCCCGGGTTATCATGATATCCTGGGTTTTTTTTGTTGGGTTCAGCGCTTCTTCCGGTAACGAGTGGGTTGCGGCGGGTCCTGGGGGCCGTCGGGTCATCGGTGGCCGCGCGCAGCAGCTGGTGCGCGGCCTTGGCCGAGACGCGGTACAGGTCGGCCAGGATGGCATCCAGGCGCTAGTGATTGGCGATCCACTCTTGGGTAGAGCGTCGCGTGTTCGGGCGGCAGCCGCCGGGGACACGGTGATCCGTCGTTCGGCAGGCGGAGCCTGGCGTTCTGCGCATGTTCGCCGCACTATCGTGCTCCTCAAGGCCGCGCGGCTCGCGGCGGAAGGCGTGCCGCTCTTCCTGCTCCACGTGGACGTGCTCGTGCCTCATGGATTGGAAGTCGCACTGGCCCGACGACTCGAGTCGCTCGGCCATGACCGGCTCGCTCCGGATTTCGAGGGAGCGAAGCACCTCCGTGAGCGGCGGCTGCGATCCTCGATACCGCTCGAGATCCATAGCGCTGTGCTGGGGATGAGCGGCGCCGGCGCGCTGATCGATGCGGCCGTCCCCTGCAAAAGAACGCGGTCGCTACGGCGCCTTTCGAATCAGCACCCGCTCGAGCACATTCTGTTCCACATTCTCGTACACCATCCGGTACCGCGCGGGGAAGGGTGCGCGACGCGGCGCTGCTGGCCAGATCGATCGAGCAGTGCTCGCACCAGCAGCGGATCGCCGGAGTCACCGGGGCGAGGCACCGAGTCGGCAAAGCCGCCGTAGACGCGTGGCTGGCCCTCGCAGATTCGCTGCGCGAGGGGAATGCCCCCGTTGATCCTTTCCGTGAGGCAGCACTGTACCGCTACGCGCTGGCACACCTCGCCGGCGGCGCTCCCTTGATGCGGCACACCGGCAACCACGCGGCAAGGGCCAGCCCGCCTAAGAAGTGCTCGCACCTGCCAGGTCCGCAGAAACGCCCACGTCCGGACTCCCGTGCTCCCTACGGCAGTGCAGTGCCCCCCTCACGATTGGTCGGCTGTTAACCGTGACCCTGTCGGTTGATCTGCCAGGCCAATACCGACATAATGAAACGGCGGCAGTGCCGGGTCATCGGACCCTCCGAACGGCGAATCACAGGGTGAACACAGAACATTGACGTGGCTAAAGTCGGTCCCAGGCTTCATTCTGGCAGGCGTGAGCTTGGTCGGGATCGCTGCGTTGTTGTGGCTATTGCGCGTACCGATTCTTACTGGAATCGCCACGTTCCTCACAGTCGAGGATACGGTGGAGCCGGCGGACGTGATCCTTATGTTCCCCGGCGAGGTGAACGTGCGACCGACGCGGACGGCCGAGCTGTACGATGCCGGGCTCGCACCAACGATCGTCGTTCCGCGCACCCAAAACCCGGACGGCGATACGCTCGACGTCATGCCGAACATCACGGACGCCGCCGTCCTGGTCATGCAGCGGCTGGGCGTTCCGCCCGACGCGATCGTCGTGTTGAAGACTCCTGGAGGCTCGACGAGCACACGGGACGACGTGCGTATCTTTCGTGATTACGTCGAGCGGCACGGCATCCGCCGCGTCGTCGCGGTCACGTCGATGTATCATACGCGCCGCGCGCGGTGGGCGCTTCATCGTGCACTCGACGGGCTTTCCGTCAAGATCATGATGGCGCCTGCCCCGGAAACGCGCTTCAGCGAGGATGACTGGTGGCAAAGCGAAGCCGGGTTGATCTTGTATTTTGAAGAGTACGTGAAATGGGTGCACAACTACTTCAACTGGTGAGAGGTGCGTCATGACGGATGTGGCCGATCTCTTCCTTCACGAGCAAGTGCTCTTGCTCGCGCTGCACGATGAGAAGGGGACCATAAGCGACTCCATGTTCGCGTACGCGGTGGCGGGCGCCATGGTGTCGGAGCTGTTGCTGCGCGGCGCGCTGCGGGTCGAGCAGGTCAAGAAGAAGAAGATGCTCGCCATCGGCGATCCGAGGCCGGTAGGCGTGCGCGTTCTCGACGAGTGCTTGGACCGCGTCCGATCGGCGAAGCGCCGGGCGGACGTTGCGACTTGGATCGGGCGGCTCGCCAACATGAAGAACCTGAAGCACCGTGTGGCGGAGCGGCTCTACTTGATGGGGGTCCTGCGTAAGGAAGAGGGACGTGTGCTGTGGGTGTTCCCGCGGGTCGTGTATCCGACGGCGAACCCGGGGCCCGAGCAACGGCTCGTGGACGAGCTGCGCACCGCGGTGGCGGAGGACGGAGAGGTCGACCCGCGCATCGCGATCCTCGTCGCGTTGACGCGCAGCTCCGGTATCCTGGGAAACGTGGTGGGCAAGAAGCTGCTGAAGAGCCGGAAGGCTCGCGTCGAGGCGCTGGCGAGTATGCACGATGTCGGCGG
>JBOHRM010000819.1:0-3113 GCA_050732715.1 Longimicrobiales bacterium | reverse complement strand
ATGCCTCGGTGACCGTGAGGCCGAACCCTTCGCGGATCGACTTCTGGAGCACCACGCGGGCGCCGGACTGCATGGCGTTCACCTCCCGCGCGTTGTCGTCGGCGCGGTGGGGCGGCACGTCGAGCGCCAGGAGCTTGATGTCCGGGTCATCGCCCGCGGCGGACCGCACCTGCTCGTAGACGCGTCGGCCCTCGGGATCGTCCGCAGCCATCGACGCCATGTACACGAGCTGTAGATCGGGATGCACGGCCTTGGCGTGCCGGTAGACGTCGACCACTCCGATCGGGTCCTTCCATGGGTCGAACCGCGACACCTGAAGCAGATACGGACGCTCGGGATCGACACCGTAACGGCCGAGCACGCGCGCCACCTCCGACGGCTCGATCGGCGTGTTCTTCGGCCGGAACGCGTCGATGCAAGGCAGCGCCGTCACGGCCGGCGGCGTGAGCTCGGCCGGGACGTACTCGGGCGTCGAGAAGACCGCCGCGTCGTAGCCCGCGAGATACGGCGAAAGCGCCGCCCAATAATGCGCGTTCGGCGCAGTCAGATCGAGATGGCAGCGCCAGATCCACACGCCGCGGTGACGCGGCATCAGGCTGCGCAGCGCGAGCGGCTGCGGATCGTGGACCACCACGACGTCGTAGTCCTCGACCCGCTGGCCGAGCGACGCCAGGTTCTCCTCGTTCCCGCGATGATAGATCTCGAGATAACGGCGCGCCCAGAGCGTCGGCGCGCCCTGGAGCGCGTTGTGGAACCGCTTCGTGACTTCGAAGAACGCGTCGCTGCCGTCCATCACATACCAGTCGGCGCAGATCCCCGCGTCACGCATCATCGGGATCAGGCTCAATAGAATCTCCGAGACGCCGCCGCCGACCAGTGTGGCGTTGATGTGGAGTACGCGAAGGCCGCGCATGCGGTCCGCACGCTCGCGCAGACGTGATACCACGTCGTCGCCGATCAGAGACCGGTAGTCGTCCAGCGTAGCGGCCGAGTAAGGGGCGTGAGTCACGAACATGGCTGCATCGCCTTCGTGGGGGCAGGGAGATTCGTTCCGGTGCCGCGTTTCTGCTCGCGACGTGCGGCCGATCGCGCGGTTCCGCGATGCCGGCTACGCGAGCCGTATGCCCGGCGGACCCGCCCGGGCCACTCGAGAGATACGTACAGGTTGTGTCACAGGTTCCTCACGTGGTCGTCGCGTTCGGCGCACCACCGCGGGACGAAGCATTTTCGGCGGCCGAGTGTAGCCCGCGTGCAACACTCGTAGGGCTGGAGGCTGAGCGGAACGGCGCTGGAATTGATTCGTGGCGCGATCGAGGTTATTCTTATGTGCTGCGGTCCTCCGATGGGGGACCGCTCTTTATGATGGTTGTCAGGAATCGAAGCGGGGGTGCGATGAAGCAGGGCATTCATCCGAAATACGAGGCCGCGACCGTGCACTGTGCGTGCGGCAACCGGTTCGAGACGCGGAGCACGCTGAAGGACATCCACGTCGAGATCTGCTCGGTGTGCCATCCGTTCTTCACGGGGCGGCAGAAGCTGGTCGACACGGCGGGCCGGGTCGAGCGGTTCCGGCAGAAGTGGGGCGCGGACGGGGGCAAGACGCGAGGCCGGACCGCGAAGCCGGCCGAGGCGTAAGAGAAGAGAGCCGGGCCCGCCCGGCTCTTTCTCATCGCGCGAAGGCGCAAAGGTTCACGAAAAGCTCGCCAAGTCCTGCTTCGCGTCCTTTCCGTTCACCTTGGCGTCGTTGCGCGAAACGCTGCATGATCGGCGTCTCGGTTCCCATTTGGCATGATGAGCTGGGAAGAACGAATCATTGAGCTCAGGAGCCGGTTCGGCGAGCTGACGGATCGGCTCGCGGATCCGGCGGTGCTGGGTGACCGTGAACGGCTGCGCGAGACGGCGCGGGAGCGGGCGGAGCTCGAGCCGATCGCCGAGGCCGCGGAGCAGCTGGACCGGGTCCGCGCGCAGCTCGCGGACGCGCGCGAGGTGATGGCCGCGGGCGCCGACGCGGAGCTGGTCGAGCTCGCGGAGTCGGAGCTGCCGGAGCTCGAGTCGCGCGACCGGGCACTCGCGTCGCGGCTGCGGAGGTTGTTGGTGCCGAAGGATCCGCTGGCGGATCGGGCGGCGGTGGTCGAGGTGCGGGCGGGCACGGGCGGAGACGAAGCTGGCCTGTTCGCGGCCGACCTGTTCCGCATGTACGCGCGGTACGCCGAGACGCGTGGCTGGTCGATCGAGCTGGTCGAGGTTTCCGAGGGTGAGCGCGGCGGCTACCGCGAGGTCGTCTTCGTGGTGCGCGGTGCGGGCGTGTACGGCGATCTTCGCTACGAGTCCGGCGTGCACCGTGTGCAACGTGTGCCGGTGACGGAGAGCCAGGGCCGGATTCATACTTCGGCCGCGACGGTCGCGGTATTGCCGGAGGCGGAGGAGGTCGACGTCGAGGTGCGTGACGAGGACCTGCGTGTGGACGTGTATCGTTCGTCGGGCCCCGGCGGTCAATCGGTGAACACGACGGATTCGGCAGTGCGGATCACGCACATCCCGACAGGGTTGGTGGTCACGTGCCAGGACGAGAAGTCGCAGCACAAGAACAAGGGCAAGGCGCTGAAGGTGTTGCGAAGCCGACTGTTGGACATGAAGATAGCCGAGCAGGAAGCGGCTCGGGCGCGGGAGCGGAAAACGCAGGTCGGGACGGGGGACCGTTCGGCGAAGATCCGGACGTACAATTTCCCCGAGAGTCGGATCACGGACCATCGCATCGGGCTGAAGCTGCATCGACTCGGCGAGGTGTTGGACGGCGACCTGGCCGAGCTCATCTCGGCGCTGAAGGAGGCGAGCGACGCGGAGCATCTCGAATCCGCGGTTGCGTGAGCCGGTCTCCGAGACCGCGCTCGCGTTGGCGCGGAAGGCAGGCGCGGTCTTCGCCGAGCGCGGGTTCGAGCACCCGCGACTCGAGGCGGAGCTGCTGCTTGGTGCCGCGCTCGGCATCGGCCGGCTCGACCTCTACCTCGACCCTGACCGGCCCGTCGGCGCGGACGATCTTGAGACGTTCCGCCGATTCGTGCGCCGGCGCCTGCGCCGCGAGCCGATCCAGTACATCACGGGCGTGGCGCATT
>JBOHRM010000818.1:0-1839 GCA_050732715.1 Longimicrobiales bacterium | reverse complement strand
GCGGGGCATCCCGCCTGGCGGCGTTGCTCGTCGATCAAATACACCCGGTATTCTCCCTCCTCGCGCCTTGCCAGGCGGGCGCCGCGCTCCGGGACTTATGCAATTAATCACTGTTACGGGACACTAGCGTGGCGGTTGCTGGCGACGGACTCGTCGGCTCGGCACGCCAATGTCCCCGCGTCGGTTCGCCGCCGTTCGCTCATTGACCCATTGAGACTTTCACTAGGCATGCGTTGGTGTGCGCGAGGCTGGCTGTGCGAGCTCTCGCGTCCGCTCGGTGGGCGGCGCCGACTTCGCTCGTGTGTTCCACGCCATCTCGACGAGTAGCGCCGCGGGTCCAACGAGGAAGAGGGCGTAGAACGGCGCGTAGATGACCTCGGCGAGGCGGAGGAGCATCTCGACGAACGCGACGATGAAGACGACGGCGACGGCGCCGGCTCGTGAGCGCACGGTGGTCTTCGGGTCCGTGACCATGAACAGCGCGAACAGCTGATACATCGGGCCGGTGATCGGCGCGGCCTCGGTGATGAAGGCGCTGCCGGTGAACAGACTGCGCACGAACGCGAACAGGAAGAACGACGCGACGTAGGCGACAGTGATGTGCGCGCGGCCGGCGCGCCAGACGGCGGTCAGGCCGATCGCCCAGATGATGAGCATCGGCCAGACTTCGTTGCCCCACTGCACGCTCAAGGGCGCGACGGCGAACGGCGCGAGGAACAGCAGCACGCAGATGCCGAAGTTGGACGGGTTCCAGAGGTGACGCCCGCGCACGCGCAGGACGTACTTCGACATGATCGAGAGCACGGCGCCGAGCGCGTACGGCCACAGCGTCGGCCCCCGGATGAGGATGGCGACGCTGATCCCCGAGATGTAGGCACTCGACAGGTGGCGCCATTGGCCCAGCATCAGCTTCGCCAACACGATCTCGGTCACGATCGCCGAGCCGACCGCGATCGTGATCGCGTCATAGCCACGAAGCACGCCGTACGACCAATGCGCGCCGATCAGGATCAGCGTGATGAGCAGCGGCGCGTTGAGGCGTTGGTCGTATTTCATTGAGCGGTTCCCAGTTCCCGGTTTCCGGTTTCCGGTTTCGGGTTCCGGGTTCCGGGTGGACTCCCCACTCCAGCTCCCACCGCCCCTACGTCGACCTCCGTCGCCTGCGGCGCCCTCGGTTCCGAGTTCTGCGGCTCGGTCTTGGTTGCTCCTGGATCGACCTGCGTCGATGCCGCCTCGGTCGGCTCCACAATGCGGTGCAGCGTGTTGATCTCGGGTGACTCGATTCTCTGCCGCGCGCCGGATGGCCAGCGGATAAGTACGGAGTCAACCTGTTGCGCCGCGCCGAGGCCGAAATGGACGCGTCGCTGGTTCTGGGATGCGAAGCCGTTGCCGCCGTCGACCTGCTGAGTGTGTTCGACGTCGTCCCGATAGAGATGCACTTCCGCGCCGATCGCGCTGCGGTTGCTGCGCGTGCCCTCGAGCTCGTACGCGATCCAGCCGTGGCCCGGGGTGACGGTGTTCTCATAGACGAGCAGCGGGCCGCGCTGGTTCGCGACGATGATGTCGAGCGCGCCGCGGTTCCACAGGTCGGCGAATGCGACGGCGCGGCCGTCATGCGCTTCTCCCGCGGCGCCGACCGCGCGCGTCACGTCGTGGAACCGTCCTGCGCCGTCATTGAGCCAGAGGTTGTCGTGCTGGTAGCCCGACAGGCTGCGCCCGCGAATGGCCGGCCAGTTCCGTGCGTCCGCGATGATGCTGCGGTTGCCGCCGGTGATCAGCGAGTAGTCATACCAGTAGCTCTCCCGCGATTCACCGGATATGAAGCCGTTGGCCACGAAC
>JBOHRM010000817.1:0-7366 GCA_050732715.1 Longimicrobiales bacterium | reverse complement strand
CCACCGAGGAGATGATTCGGCTCGTGCCCCGCGAGGTGCGTGACGGCAGCCTCGCGCTCGGCGCGACGCGCTGGCGCACCACGTTCGGCGTGATCCTGCCCGCCGCGCGCAGTGGCATCTTGACCGGTGTGCTCGTGGCGACCGCCCGCATCGCGGGCGAGACGGCGCCGCTCCTGTTCACCGCGCTCGGGAGCCAGTTCTTGAGCCTGCGTCTCGACCAGCCGATCGCCGCGCTGCCGCTCCAGATATTCCAGTACGCGATCTCGCCGTACGACGACTGGCATCGCCAGGCGTGGGCCGCGGCGATCGTGCTGATCGGCCTCGTGTTGGCCACCAGCCTGCTCGCGCGTTTCCTCATCCGCAGTCCGTACCGCAGCCGTCCGTAAAATTCCTGATACCGGGGCTGCGTCCGTACGTCTTAAGTCCTATGCTGTCTCGATCTACGCAGTGCAGGCGTTCCATCCATGCGCCCCTGCACATCAGGAAGGAGCCCCATGTTAGCGATTCGCTACACCCTTACGATACTGGCTGCGGCTGCGCTGCTCCCCGGCGTCGCGCTCGGCCAGGAGCGCGGCACGGTGACTGGCCAGGTCATCAACGCCGCGACGCGGCAGCCGATGACGGCTGTTCAGATGAGCGTTGCCGGCACGACGCTCGGGACGATCACAGGCCAAGACGGCCGTTATGTGATCCGGAACGTACCGGCCGGATCTCACGAGGTGCGCGCCATACTCATCGGTTATTCGGAGATGGTTGTCTCGGTCGATGTGGCGGCCGGCGGCTCGGCGACCGCGGACTTCGAGCTGCGCCAGACGGCCGTGACGCTCGAGGGACTGGTCGTGACCGCGTCGGGCGAGCTCCAGCGTCTCCGCGAGCGCGGCAACGTGGTCAGCCAAATCCAGCTCGCGGAGATCGAGCCGGCAGTGATTACGCGAATGTCCGACGTGCTCCAGGGTCGGAGCGCCGGTGTGGTGGTGCAGCAGCCTAGCGGCACATCAGGCACCGGTGCACGGGTGCGGGTTCGCGGCTCGGCCAGCGCGTCGCTCAGCAACCAGCCGCTGATCATCATCGACGGCGCACGTGTCAACGACGCCCCCGAATCCTTCTCGATCATGCTCGGCGGTCAGAGCACGTCGCGGCTCGAAGACCTCAACCCGGCCGACATCGAGAGCATCGAGATCCTCAAGGGGCCCGCGGCGGCGGCGCTGTACGGCACGGCAGCCGCGACGGGCGTGATCCAGATCACGACGCGGCGAGGCCAGATCGGCGAGTCTCGGTGGAACGCCTACACCGAGGCGGGGATGATCCTCGAGCGCAACCAGTGGCCGGGCAACTATCTGATGCTGGGTGTGGCCGACGATGGCGAGGAGACGCCATGCTGGACGTTCCTCCAGGCCTCGCGCGATTGCACGCCGACCGAGCTGCTCGAATGGAACCCGCTGATGGATCGCGAAGAAGGCAACGGCGTGTCGAACCCGGAGCTCGGCCCGGCAAGTCCTTTCCGCGACGGCAGCCGGCGGACGTACGGGCTGAACGTAGCGGGCGGTTCCGATGTCGTCACCTACTACCTATCGGGCGAAGTCGACGACGAGAACGGGATCTTCCAGAACAACAATCTCAATCGTGTATCGCTGCGCGCGAATCTGCGTGGCCAGCTGCGCGACAACCTGGACGTAACGCTGACCACCGGCTGGACGAGCAGTGAAGCGCAACTGCCCTCCAACGACAATGCGACGAGTGGCGTGATCGGCAATGCCATCACCGGCGCTCCGGAGGACGACCCCGAGCGCAGAGGCTACGAGCTTCAGTCGCCCGATGAGCTGGCGCTCGTCGATACCCGACAATCCGTTCGCCGGCTGACCAGCAGCCTAAACGCTAGCTACCGTCCGTTCCCGTGGTTGAACGTGGTGGGAACCGCCGGGCTCGACGTGCTCAACCGACACGATGAGGAGACTGTTCCCCCGGAGACGATCCTGTTGGGATCATTGCCGGAGGGCCGCCGCGAATCGAACCGCATCGAGGTGAGCAATTATACGGCAACACTGGGCGCGACCGCGACACGGATGCTGGCGCCGTCGATCAGCTCGACATCGTCGGCGGGCGTGCAGTATCACCAGGAGACATTTCACGGCACATTCGCTGTGGGGTGGCGGTTGCTTGCCGGTACGGGCTCGCTCGCTGGCACGAACGCGCGTTTCGAGGCCGATGAGCAGACCCAGGACGTTGTCACCGTCGGCGCTTACGTCCAGCAGCAGTTCGGCTATCAGGACCGCATCTTCCTCACTGGCGCGCTGCGAGGCGATGACAACAGCTCGTTCGGTTCGGAGTTCGGGCTGGCGTTGTATCCTTCGCTGAGCGCGTCGTGGGTGATCGGCGAGGAGCCGTGGTTCCCTTCACTCGGGCCGGTCAACTCGGTGCGACTGCGCGGCGCCCTCGGTCGGTCCGGTCTTCAGCCGGGGTTTCGGCAGGCGGCTACTTTCTTCGCACCCGTTCCCGCCACAGTGGACGCGCGCGACGTTGCCGCGTTCACGATTGGCGGCGTCGGCGATCCGGACCTGCGCCCCGAGATCTCGACCGAGATCGAAGCGGGTATCGACCTCGGCATGTTCGACAATCGGCTTGGCATCGAGTTCACCTACTACACGAAGACCTCACGTGACGCGCTCGTGGCGCGGAGGCTCGCCCCATCGCTCGGCATGTCGGAGACGCGATTCGAGAACGTCGGCACAGTGCGCAACCGCGGTATCGAGGCGCTCGTCAACGCTGACCTGATCAGCCGTCCGAACCTGCT
Source organism: Longimicrobiales bacterium (assembly GCA_050732715.1). Lineage (GTDB taxonomy): Bacteria > Gemmatimonadota > Gemmatimonadetes > Longimicrobiales > RSA9 > JBOHRM01. Next base: position 4,575 of record JBOHRM010000817.1, on the reverse strand, counting down.
CTGGAGCGCGACGCTCTCCGTGGCGACGAATGACAATCTCCTCGTCGAGATGGACGGCGATCCGATCATATTCGGCCTCGCGTCAGGGCAGCAGCATCGCACGGACTATCCGCTCGGCGGATACTGGCAGACGCCATATACGTGGGAAGACCCCGACGGTGATGGGCTGCTACGCATCGAGGACATCGTGATGGCGGACAGCATGGAGTTCGCGGGCACGCCATTCCCGACGCGCAACATTTCGTTCGGCACCAGCGTGATGTTGTTCGATATCGTCCGCGTCTCAGGTCTCATCGAGCACCAGGGTGGGCACACGCAGTGGAGCGGCACGGACGAGTGGCAGTGCGTGTTCCTACTCTGCCGCGACCTCAATGACCCGTCCACGTCACCGGAGCTGCAGGCCCGCGGGCTCGCCGATTTCGCGAATTTCTCGTGGTGGGGCTACCTCGAGGATGCGAGCTTCACGAAACTGCGTGAGGTCGCGGTCAAGATCATGGCGCCGCAACAGATCGCGCAGCGCCTGCGCGTCGACGGGCTCAGCCTGACGATTTCCGGCCGCAACCTCGCGACGTGGACGGACTACACGGGACTGGATCCGGAAGCGAACTTCGGAGGTCAAAGCAATTTCACTACGGCCGAGTTCCAGACGCAGCCGCCGGTCCGGCTGTGGACGGCTCGCGTCGACGTCAACTTCTAAGGCGGGGCGCGAAACATGATCCGCAATAGATTATTCGGGATGGCGTCGACGGTCGTGCTGGCCGCCGGGCTCGGCGCCTGCGACCCGGGGGACTTGCTCGAGGTGAAGGACCCGGATGTTGTCCAGCCTGGCAACTTCGAGGATGAGACCGCGCTGCCGGCTGTGCACGCCAACGCGGTCGGCGACTTTGCGGTCTCTTATGCGGGTGATCCGGAGGACGACGCAGGGCAGGTGCTGATCAGCGGCCTGGTCGCCGATGAGTTCATCCACACGGGCACATTCGATACGCGCGAGAGTATCGACCGACGGGTTCTTGCCGAGACGAACCCGCACATCGAGAGCACGTTCCGTGCGCTCCATCGCGCACGGGTGAGCGCCGAGCGTGCGGCCGATCTGTTCGCCGAGTTTGCGCCCGACGACGAGGACCACGCAGAGGTCCTGAGCTTGGCCGGGTTCACCTATGTGATGTTCGCCGAGAACTACTGTTCGGGCGTGTCGTTCAGCCGCATTGCGGAAGACGGCTCGCTCGAGTTCGGCGAGCCCGAGACCACGTCGCAGGTATTCCAACGCGCCGTCGCCCGATTCGATGCCGCGCTCGCGGCCGCAATCGACGCAGACTCGGACGAGCAACAGAACCTCGCGCGCGTCGGGCGAGGTCGCGCGTTGCTCGGGCTCGGCGACTACGAAGGCGCCGCCGAGGCGGCTGCGCTGGTCCCCACTGATTTCGAGTACTTGATGTTCCACTCGGAATCGAGCCCACGCCAGAACAACGGTGTGTGGGTCTTCAGCAACGACGCGGGACGTTGGTCGATCCCCGACCGCGAGGGCGTCAACGGGCTTCCGTATCGGAGCGACGGGGATGTCGATGGCGCGGTTCGCGACCCGCGCGTTGCGACCCAGCAGATCGGCTTGGCACAGCGGACATCGCTTCGAAGCCGCGGCGAGCATTGGGGGCAGCTCAAATACGCCGAGCGCACGTCGAGCACCAGCCTGGCCACCGGCGTCGAGGCGCGCCTGGTCCAGGCAGAGGCGGCGTTACGCCGCGGCGCCGGCGGGCTCGCAGAGCTCGTCAGCTTGCACAATCAGGCGCGTAGCGAGTTCGGCCTCACGCCTGTGGACGAGGCTGAGGTCGACGCCATGAGTCAGCGCGAACGCGAGGACCTGCACTTCCGTGAGCGCGCCTACGGGTTGTGGCTGACCTCGCACCGACTGGCCGATCTCCGACGCATGTTGTGGGATTACGGCCGGCAACAGAGCGAGATCTTCCCGACCGGCACGCACCATCGCGCCGGCGCAGCATACGGCGATCACACGAGCATCCCAATCCCGTTCGACGAGGAGAATAACCCAAACTCGGAAGGGTGCATGACGCGCGACGATCATCAGGGCCGGCAGTGAGAATGCCGTGGCAGCGCGAGCTCCCGGCCGGATGCTCGAAGTCCGGCTACCAACTGCTAGGCCTTGCCAAATTGCCGAATACGAACCTCGCCATCTGGAAATCGGGCGACGATGTCTAGTGTGCCGCCGAGCGCTTCGACAAAATTCCGCAACGTGCTGACATACATGTCCGTGCGGCGTTCGAGCTTGCTGACGTTCCCTTGCTCGATTCCGAGAACATCGGCAAGCTGCTGCTGTGTAAGCTGACGCGCACGGCGCAGCTCGTGCAGCGGCATCTCCGCGAGTGTTTCCCTGACACGCGCCTCCACCCGGGCGCGACGTTCGGGCGACATTCTGTCTCGTAGCGCTGACCACTTCTTCGTCTCGGGCATCTTTCCCTCCATCATTCGGCCATGGGAACTCATGGCTCCGCGATCAGTCCTTCACGCCGCAAGGACGCGAGATGTTCATCGTACAGCCGGTCCGCGATCGGTACGTTCACTTCGTACCAGCGATCGTCTCCGGTCTTGTCACCACCGAGCAGCAAGATCGCGCAACGACGCGGATCGAACGCGTAGAGCACGCGAATCGGTTTACCGCTGCTCTGGATTCGCAGCTCCCGCATATGCTGATGCCGGGATGCACGAATCGCCGAGCTGATCGGGAATGGTGTGTGCGGACCTTCGGCCGCCAGGATTTCGACCGCGTGAGCCACGTCGTCCTGCGCGGCCTCATCAAGCTCATCCCACCAGGTGCCGAATTCGTCCGTGTATTCGACTTCCCAGCTCATCGACCATGATAGGTCGTCGAGAGAATAATGTCAAGGAGGGAATAGTCCGACGGTGAGGTACTGTTAGCCAACTCAGAGCGTTTGCGGAAAAGGCGGTATGAGCGGAGCAGCTCGCCAGGAGATGCACACTCCTGACGAGCCCTCCGCGTTCGGGTCAGATCGTTGAGTGCTGTCGCAGCTCAGGGCTTCTCGACCGCCGCGCCGACGAGGTTGCCCCACTCGGTCCACGAGCCATCGTAGTTCTTCACGTCAGGGTAGCCGAGCAGGTAGCGGAGCGCGAACCACGAGTGGCTCGAGCGCTCGCCGATGCGGCAGTAGGTGATTACCGGCTTGTCCGGCGTGACGCCGAGGTCCTGGTAGAGCGACGCGAGCTCGGACGCGCGCTTGAACGTGCCGTCCTCGTTGCACGCCTTCGCCCATGGGATGTTCTTTGCGCCGGGGATGTGGCCGCCACGCTGGCAGGTCTCGGGCAGCCCGGGCGGTGCGAGGATCTCGCCCGAGAACTCCTGCGGGCTGCGCACGTCGACCAACGCGACATCGTGCCCGAGTATCGCCTGGACGTCCGGCAGGAACGCGCGGAGCGAAGCGTCCGGATCCTTTGCGACGTACGACCGCGGCCGCGCGGCGGGCGGCTCCGTGGTCAGCTCGCGACCCTCGGCGATCCACTTCTTCCGGCCGCCATTCATGATGCGGACGTCCTCGTGGCCGTAAAGCTTGAGCTGCCAGAACGCCCACGCGGCGAACCAGTTGTTGTTGTCGCCGTAGAGCACGATCGTGGTGTTGTTGTCGATGCCCGACTCACCGAGCAGCTGCTCGAGCTTCGCCTTGGGCACGACGTCGCGAATCACGGGATCACACAGCTGCGACGTCCAGTTCCAACCGATGGCGCCGGAGATGTGTCCTCCATCATAGAATGACGTGTCGACATCGACCTCGACCACGCGAACGCCGGGGTCGTCGAAACGCTCTGCCACCCAATCGGTTTCGACCAACACATCCGGGTGTGCGTAACCGCCGGCCTCGCCGGCGTGCTGCGACTCGAGCTGCTGTGACATGATGTGCTCCTCTCCGGGGTAGGAATGTCTGGCGCGGTTTGACCGCGACCGTTCGATAATACGACGACCGGTCCCCGTCCGAAAATCCCCCGCGATCGAGCGGTGGTTCCTCGATCGGGTTATTTCGTTTCGGGGGCCGGGTCGCGCAGCCCGAACTCGAAGAGGAGCCCCGCGGAGAGCCGCCAGTTGTGCACGGACCGGCGGTCGAATTCGATCTCGTCGATACGGCCGGAGAAGAAACCGCCGTCGATGCGCGCCACGCGCAGCGTGAGCGGGGACTGGCTGATGTTGTCGGAGAGCTCGAGCCGCAGGCCGACACCGCCCGGCCCGATCGGGATGCGGAGGTCGGTGCCGATCCCGAGATTGAGCGCGAACTTCGTCGCCAGGCTGACCTCGTCCATCGAGAAGAGGAACGTGCTCGGATCGGTGATGACCACGGTCTGGTTGCCGTTGCCGATCACCACCGGATCGGTGCTCTCGATCGGACCCGGCAGCACGGTCGACAGCGGCTGGTCCAAGTTGTAGGTGACGCCGCCGGCGCCGATGACGAGATACGGCCGGAACGTCTGCTCGGGCGCGAACTCTCTCAGGCCGATCACGCCCTGCACGCCGTACGTCCACTGATCCATCCCGATCTCGAAGCGCTGTAGCTGAAG
>JBOHRM010000816.1:0-12206 GCA_050732715.1 Longimicrobiales bacterium | reverse complement strand
GACAAGCGGGCGAGAACCACATCATGTTGAGGGCACGCGGATGGGTGCGGGCCGTCAAGGTGATCGACCGCCCCGGCGCGAGGGAGCGGCTGGACACCGCGCAGCGGGTTTGTCCAAACCCTGCTGTCCCGATTCAACGGCTGAATACGGTTGGAGAATCGGGTCCCGGCTCGACTCGCTGTGCGCACAGCGGGGAGATAGCGCCACGCAAGGGCGCGAACACAAATCCTAACGGGCATTCAAGCTCGGGGCCTCGGGCCTGACCGTTCGAGAGAATGGATAAGGCGATGAGGGTCGAGATTCGGGTGACGTGCTGCGTCGAGAGACTGGTGTTGTACTTGCTCGCGTTGCTCATTACCCTGAGTCTCTAGCAAACTTGGAGGGGGCAGGCCACGGGTCCGCCCCCTCCTCCGCTAACCTGACTTCGCATGCTAGTGCCCTATATCTGGACGCGGCTGGCAGCCATTGATTGGCCTGTCTCGCGCGAGTGAACGCGGGCCGTCGCTTGGGTGAATCTTCCGACATGGAAAACGATACGCCGGCACGGCGGCGTTGGCCACGGCGCGCATGGGAACGCGTCCGAGAGCACAAGTTCCGGGCAGCCGTAGTGAGCGCCGCTAGCGTAGCTGGCGCGATCGGTACCCATATCGGCGTATGCCAAGGGAGCCCGCCGGATTCCGTCACGATCAACCATATCCAGAATCCCGACTCAACGTCCCGGTCGGTTCTTGTCGCCCGCGTGGTGGAGTCCGATTTCGACATGCCCCGCTTTGTTTGGGATCATTGGATCGCCGATTGTAAGCGCATCCAGGAGCGGGTTGATTCGGCGCTCGCTGCCGCGCGCGTCGTTGATCGCAGCGGCGAAGATGTCGCCCGTATCTTTCGTGAGGAATGCACCGGCGAGCGCATTGTCTCTCGCTATTTCCTCGATCTTGCGCGATCAATCACAATAGACTTGCGGAACGAAGGCGAGGAAACAGCGCGGTCCGTCGCCGTATGGGTTCCCCTTAGGGCTGGTGAATGGTGGAAAACGACTGATGATGAACCGCACACGATTCCCTGGCAGCCCGCGACTAGACCATACAGCATCGAAGTCGGGGACCTCCGGCCCGGCGAGCGGGTCGGCATCTCAACTTGGTCGGGCCGCCTTAGCCCCTTTGACGCTGACGACGTTCGTGTATTTCAAGAGGCGGGGGAAACGGTGATTGAGCGGCCGTAGCCTGCGCGACAGACATCGTCCCGCCTCGTCGTCCGCTGCGCGACTCGGCGACGGCAGCATCGCTTCGCCGCGGAGGTGTCGCACGACGTGCAGCAGTGTCGGCGCGATGCGTACGTCGATGCCATCGACGACGCCGGCCTCGCGTGCGTTTCCGGGCGGAACGATGAGCGTGCGTACGCCTTCCTTCGCGCAGCGCACGGCGACCGACAGCACGCCGCGCACCGGCCGGACCTCGCCGTCCAGGCCGAGCTCGCCGACGAGGCAGGTGCCGGCGAGGCGTCGGACGTCCGCGAGGCCGTACACGCCGATCAATCCGATCGCGAGCGGCAGATCGAAGGCGCTGCCCTCCTTCCGTATGTCGGCCGGCGCGAGATTGATCGTGATCTTGCGCGGTTCGAGCCGGAATCCGCTGTTCGCCAGCGCGGCCCTCACGCGCTCACGTCCCTCGCGAACCGCGCTTTCCGCCAGGCCGACCACATGCATAGCTGGCAAGCCGTTGCTCATGTCGACTTCGACGCGCACGAGATACGCGTCGACGCCGAGAACCGCACCACTCGTTACCTGCACCAGCATCCGTCGCCTCCCTTCGCTGTGGCCAGAACGTCCGATTCGTGTGAGCATGCAGGGTTGGATGGAACATTGGGATACCTGGACCGGCCATTGCGATAGCAGAAACGGCCGTGACGGCATAGCACGGAACCTACGAAACGGCGGCCGGGCCATCCGCCTCTTCGGGCTCGGTTTCCACGACATCGAGGGACCGGAGGTCGACACGCCGATCCTCGGCCCGCTCGCCAAGCATCGCATCGAGCTCGCGCTGGCGGTGCAGCGCCTGGTCTAGCGCGGCCTGCTCCGTGAAGGTTACGCGGCTCAGGGCTTCAAGCTCTGCGAGTTGCTGCCGCAGGTGCTCGGCCTTCTGTTCGACCTTCTGCTTCGTGGTTTCCATGCGGCGAGGCAGGTGCTCGAGCGTTTGCAGGTTTCCTGCGGCGGACGATTCCTCGAGATAGACGCTCGCGGTGTGCTCATGCTGCCCGTGCAGGATGAGCTCCGGCGGGAAACCGCGTTGTACGCAGGCTTCGAGATCGAACCCCGCGAAACGGCCGATCCGGATGATGCGGCGCACCGCGCTTACGTGCGTCTCGTTCATGAGTATGCGGCGCAGCCGGCTGGCGGCGTCGCCGCGCGCGGGTGAAATGCCGTTCGTCGATTTCGATGCGAAAGCGTTCGCCGATTGTGTCGAGCCGACGCGCGATGTCGCCGTCGATGCGCGCGACTGCGTCTTCAGCCTCGCGGATTCGCTCGGGTAAGCGCGCGAGATCGAGCCGAACCGTGAAGCTCCGATCCTCGAATGCCCTCTTGGCACGGCTGAGTCGCGCCACCTCCGCGTCGACGGCGGCCTTCTCCATGACCAGCGGGTTGCCGCTGGCAAGGGCCTTCATCTGGGCGTAGGTCAGGACGGGTGTCTCGAGGTCCTCGATCCGGCGCACGGCGGCATCGCCGCGCATGACCTGCGCGATCATGCGGGCCTTGTACTCGAGAACTTGCCACATGTACGCGTCAAACGTCCGCTGCGTCACGTAGCGCAGGATGCGCACGAACGGGTTGGTATTGCCGCGCCGCATCATGCGCCCGTCGCGCTGTTCGATGTCGGCGGGCCGCCACGGAGCATCGAGGTGGTGCATGGCGTAGAGGCGATCCTGGACGTTCGTCCCGAGTCCCATCTTCTGCGTCGAGCCCAGAAGAATGCGGACGCGACCGGCGCGTACGTCCGCGAACAGGCGTGCTTTCTTCAGATCGTTGCCCGCGTCGTGGATGAAGGCGATCTCTGCCGGCGGGACGCCGCGCGCGATCAGCTTCTGGCGCACGTCGTTGTAGACGCTAAACCCGCGCCCCGGCACGACGGGCTTGGAGAGGTCGCAGAAGATGAGCTGCGTCAGGCGGGACCCGGTTGTTTCCGCCCAGATCGCGTCGACGCGGTCGACGAGGAGGTTGACCTTGCTTTCGACAAAGTCCCCGACGTGCGGGCTCAAGACGCGCATGTCGAGCGCGACCTTCCGGCCGTCGTTCGTGACTGCGAGCATGTTGTCCTTGCGTGGGTCAACGCCTCCCTTGCGAATGTGTTCCGCGCGCTGGACGAGTGCGGCGACGGCGGCTTCTTGCTCCGGCGAGGGTATGGCGGCGACCATCTCGATCGCGCCGCCGAGTAGGCGCGGTCGGGCGAGCTGAATCACGGGCGACTCCAGGAGGAAGAGACAGATGAAGAGCGAGGGATCCATTCAGTCGGACCCCTCACCCTACCTCTTCTCTGGTGTGACTCAGGCTGGATGCTGCGCGGTCGCCTCGTCGTACGGCTCGGCCATCTGCACGTCCGCGACGGTACGGAACAGCTTCACGAGCTCGGGGACGTTCTGGAAATGGAACCGCGTGCGCATCCGGTACGAGGACCCGTCGGGCGAGAGCTCGAGCGCCGCGACCCGGCGGGTAAACGTCGCGGCCCAGGCGTCGAAGTGATGAATCCCGGCGCGTTCAAGCAACACTGGCGCCAGGTACCGGAGCATCACGTACACCTCGCAGATGGTATTCGAGACGGGCATGCCGGTGGCGAACACGACGCCGCGGCCGGGGCGGACGCTCTCGAGGAAGAGGCATTTCATCAGGAGGTCGGTCGCCCTCCGCGATGGGCGGCTCGGGCGAGGGATGCCCTGGATCTTCGTGGGGCAGTCCAGGTTTTTGAAACAATGCGCCTCGTCGATGAACAGCGCGTCGATCCCGAGCTCCTCGAACCAGAGCCCCTGGTCCTTCCCGTGACGTCCCGAGAGCGTCTTGACGCGTGCCTCGCGCGCCTTGATCGCCTGCTGGAGTTGCTTCTGGGTGAGCCGCTTGTCGGGATCGGCCTGGGCCTCGCGGAGCATCTCCTTGTAGGCGGCGATCTCGGATTCGATGAACTCACGCTCGAACTTGGGGCTGACCGGCACTCTGCCGAAGCTGGAATGCGTCATGACGATCCCGTCGAAGTCGCTCGTCGCGATCCGCGCCATGAAGCGCCGCCGGCCGTCGCCCGCGAAGTCGTCGGCGCCAGCGACCAGCAGTTGGGCGTTCGGGTAGAGCTGAACGAACTCGCGCGCGTACTGCTCCAGCATATGGTTGGGAACGACGTGGCAGACCTTGCGGGCGAGGCCGAGACGGCGCAGCTCCATGCCGGCGGCGACCATCGCGTAGGTCTTACCGGCGCCGACGACGTGTGCCATCAGCGTGTTTTTCGATCCTGAAGAATGCGCCAGATGACGTTCTTCTGGTGCGCCTCGAGCCGGATGGCTGCCGAGGCGTTCGGGAGCGTAAGGTGGCCGCCGTCGTACGCGCGGAGCCGTGTGTTGTTGAACAGCTCGTTGTACCGGCCGAGGAGCCGCCGAGCCCGCTCCGGTTCCTCCCACACCCAGGAAGCGAAACGCTCCTGCACCTGTCGCTGCTTCTCCTGCGCGTCGAGGCTCTCCTTCACGTTGCGCACGGTGCGCTTGCGCTGGCGCCCGGTCTCGGGGTCCGGCTCCACGACCGTATCGTAGATCTGGGTCGTGCGCTGGTTCAGCGCGTCGTCGATGAGGCGGATCGCGTCCGCCCGCTTCGTGCCCCACACCATCGTGGCTTCGACCGAGTGCCGGACGTAGGAAGGCGCGGCCACGCGCCACGCCGCTTCGCGTGCGAGATGGGAGACGTCGATGGCTGCGCGTTGCGCGACGGTGCCCAACAGGTCGCGGACAAACTGCGCGACGTCATCCGCCGGCACCCACGCGCAGCCGAGGGTCGCATCGATGTCGGAAGGACGCAGGTCGTCCGGCTGGACTGCTTCCAGAGCGGCGACGTTGCGGGCGTAGGCCGGGTCACGCTCGGCCGCATCGCGCGGTCCGAAGCTTCTCACGCACGGGGCCGGACAGGTATGCGTCAACGGTCGCCCACCCGCCCGTCTCGGGATCGCGGTAGATCCGATCGCGAAGGGCGTCGGCGACCTCGATCGCGCTGCGTCCGCCCCAAAGCTCGCCGATCGCCGCCAGGTCGAGCCGTCCTTCGCGGTCGAGCACGATGAGCAGCGCGTCCTCTGCGGTCTCGGCGCGACGTGGCTCGGTCCGCGGTCGCACGACGCGCTGCGTGAAGATCGCCGCCTTGGCGGCCGTGTCCGTCTCGGGATCATAGATCTCGAGCGCGGCGACGTTCATCGCTTCGGGGTCGCGCCGGAATGGAGTCAGGTTCGGACGGCGCACGATGAGCCCGCCGTCCCGGCTCTCCGAATGCGCCTCGCGGTTGATCGGTCCCCACCGGTATACGAACGCGTCGTATCGCGCGTTCAGATCGGCGCGCGCGGCCTCGCTCAGCTCACGGTTCTGCGACTCGAGCACGCGCCGCACCGCGTCGCGGATGGCGACGAGTTCCTTGACCCGGTCGACGTCGCGGGCGGAGCGGAGTCCGGCGTTTACGAGCGTCGTGCCTTCACGCACCTTCAACGTGCCGTTCACAACGATGAAGGCGCCGTCGCGCACGGAGTCGATGTAGGCGACATCCGTGGCCGGTTGAGTCGTCGTGCGCGCGCCGCAGTGGGCGGGGAAGATGCTGGTGGGCAGCCGTTCCGCAGCGCGAGCAAGCGCCTCCTCGAGATCCTCGTCTGGACGTGGCTCCAAGGTGACCTCTCCGCTTCGGTACATGCCGCCGTTGAGACGCAGCCTGCCGAGCATCATCTCGGGGTGGCGCGCGAAGTACTCGTTGATCCAGGCGGGTCCGTCGGGTGTCTCCACCTGGACCGTGTCGCGCCATCGTTCGCCGTTGTCGGTTGCGCTCTCGGTCCGGCGCTGGACGATCAGCAGGTCCGCCGTCACCTCCGTGCCCGCGTTGGCGAGAAACGCGTTGTTCGGCAGGCGGACCGCGCCGATGAAGTCGGCCCGCCCGGCGAGGTGCTCCCTGACGCGCGAGCTCCGTTTGTCGAGCGTGTAGCGGCTGGTGAGCATCGCCACGACGCCGCCGGGACGCACGGCCGCGAGAGCGCGCGCGAAGAAGTAGTCGTGGATTCGGAAGCCGAGCGGGTTGTGCACCGGGTCGTAGACCGGATAGCGACCGAAGGGGACGTTGCTCACCACCAGGTCGTACGGTCCGTCATCGAGCAATGCCTCCTCGAATGCCTGATTGCGGATGTCGCACTCGGGATACAGCGCTCTTGCGATCCGTACTGTCGTCGGGTCGAGCTCGATACCGGTCCATCGGGTCTTTCGCGCCAACTCATCCGGCATGAGGCCGATGAAGTGTCCGACGCCGAGCGCGGGCTCGAGCACCGAGCCGCCGCTGAAGCCCAGATGGTCGAGGATACGGTAGATTCCCCGGATCACCGGCTCCGACGTGTAGTGCGCGTTCGGCGTGCTTGCTTCGGCCTTCGCGTAATCCGCAGGCTCGAGAAGGCGCCGCAACTCGGTGCCAACCCATCCCCAGTCGGCATGGTCGTCGATGAAGGCCTGCGCCAGGCTGCCCCAGCCGGCGTAGCGCACGAGCACGGCCTGCTCGTCGCGTGCGGCCCGTCGGTTCTCCCCTTGTAGCTCATGGAGTAGGCGGATCGCGCGGAGGTTGTCCTCGGCTTTCTGACGCGGACCCGCGATGCCGATCCGGTCGTTTGGAGTGATCCGGTAATTCCCGGCGGAAACGTGTGCCGTGACAGGCTCACGTTCGGGAAGATCGATGGAAATCGGGACGCTGTTCGGCGCGAAGTCGAACAGCGTTAGCTGAGTGGCGGCGGCAACTCGATTTCGGGACGTCCCTGCGGTGGGTAGGCTGGTGTCGTGAAAACGAGTGAGCATTGTCCCGTGGCTCGGTTCAGTTAAGATCAACCTCCTGCGATCGCTGAACCCTCTTCTCTTGTCGCAGCCTTCGTCGCCGGCGAGCCGTAGCTTCACCGTGCGGTGAGATCGCGGTTGAGGGCGGCGGGCCGTGTTCGGCGGGTGAGTAGGTCGGGGAGACGACCGCGGCGTCGGCAGGTAGTATGAGCGACCTTCCACGTCTTGATACCTGTGATAGGGGAGCGACGATTGCGGTTCAAGGACGGAAGCCATTTCGCGTTCATGCGGAGCTACGCGTTCGTGCGGAGCATTCTGGTGGTGATCGGCGGGGTGCTGGTGCCGTGCAGGCTTCACGCGCAGCCCACGCCGCGGATAGCGGACGTGGATTCGGCTACGGTTGCCCGGATCGATAGCCTCTTTTCCCAATATGACCGTCCCGATGCTCCGGGCTACGCGATCGGCATCGTTCAGAAGGACCGCCTCGTATACGGGCGCGGGTTCGGCATCGCGAACCTCGACTACGAGATCCCGATCACGCCGTCCTCCGTCTTCAACGTCGCGTCGCTCTCGAAGCAGTTCACGGCCGCATGCATTGGTATCTTGATCCGGCAAGGACGGCTGTCACTCGAAGACGAGGTGAAGCTGCATCTGCCCCAGTTTCCGGATTTCCCCGGGCCGATCCGAGTCAAGCACCTCGTCTACATGACCAGCGGCCTGCCCGAGTACTTCACGCTCAAGCGGCCTGCAGGGCGGAGCTGGGATCTGGACTACTTCACCGTTGACGAAGCGATCGCCACGGTGCTGCGGCAACCGCGTCTGCGCTTCGCCCCTGGTACGGAGTGGGCGTACAGCAACATCAACTACATGCTGCTCGCGGAGATCGTCGAGCGCGTCAGCGGTGGCAGCTTCGCCGAGTTCGCCCGGCGCGAGATCTTCGAGCCGCTCGGGATGGTGAGCTCGCACTTCAACGACGATCTCGGCATCGTCGTACCGAACCGTGTGACCGGCTACAACGTGAGGGAGTCCGGCGAGTATCAGCAGGAGATCCGCCGGTCGCCGCATTTCGGCGGGAGCGGCCTCTTCACAACGGTCGAGGACCTCGTCCGCTGGGATCGAAGCTTCGAGACACACGCGCTCGGCGGTCCCGAGCTCACTGCACTGGTGCTAAGCACGATGAAGTTCGAGCACGACAAGGCGAACGACGCTTTCGGCCTCGTCTGGGGCAGCTACCGCGGATTACGCACGATCTGGTACGAAGGCGGCGATGTCGGATTCAGCAGCTACATGGTCAGACTTCCGGACGAGCGGCTCACGGTCATCGTGCTGTCGAATCTTGGCACGGGTCGGGCCGGAGACCACGCCGGCCAGATTCTCGACGTGCTCTTGGACGGAGAATGATGCACGTTTCCTGACGTCACTTGACGCCTTTGTTGCGGCACGCAAGGTCCACCCGGCTCGCTGGGCGCGCGTGACGGCACCGCCGAATTCATTTCAGACGATCAAGGTGGCCGAGCGAACATCGAGCTCCATCACGCCGGATTGACCCCAGCTGTGACGGTCTGGCGCGAACCCTCAGAGCGACCCTTCCTCCCGTGGTCCCCAGAGCGCATACGTGGCGCCGTGCTCGGTGCCGTTGCTACGCGTGCCGCCCTGAATGTTGAAGAAGAGGATCGAGCCATCGGGGCTGAGCATGCGCCGGCGAACTCGGTGGTCTCCCGACTGGCCGGTCCGATCGACCGGCTGCTGCACGAAGTCGAAGATGTCGCCTTCCGCCGAGAGCTCGCGCACGAATACGTCACCGTCCGTGTCCTCGCAGATGACGATGCCGCCGCGAGGGCTGACACAGACGTTGTCCGGGCTGTTCAGCACGTCGCGCGAAGGCGACTCGAAGATCAACACCAGCTCGCCCGTGTCCGCGTCGGTTGGGCGATACTGCCAGACCTGGCCGGCGTTCTGATCGCCGCCGTTCGTCGAGTTGAAGTAGATCGCGCCGTCAGCGTACCAGCAACCTTCGAGGCGGCTGAAGATGGCGTCGCCGCGGGCGGGGCCCTGCTGGAATACCGCGTGGTGCCGTGTGTCGGCGTCGGATGGGTCGGGGTCGTCGATGTCGACCCGGGTCGCGGACAGCGCCCGACCCGGTGTTTGGCCGCGCGTCGTGTTGTACCGAGGCGAGCCGTCGACCGCGAGCATCTGCAACCGGCCGCCTTCGCCGAGCTCACCCGGTCGATTCGGGTTGAACCGATAGAAGCCGGCACCGGGCATCTCCTCGGGCCGCTCGGCGTCGTAACGCGCGTCCTCCGTCTCGTAGACGATGCCGGTCTCGGATCGACGGCGATGGCCTCGTGGATGAACTCGGGGACCTCCTCCGACTGCACGAGGGGCCCGTATCCCCGCCTGCAGCCCGCGGCCAGGCGGCCGGGCCGTGTATACGTCCTTGCTCCATGCGGACAGTCCGCTGAGCGACGGCGCGAAGACAGCGCCTCCCCCGAGCGCCGCGGCGCGCCAGATGAAATCACGTCGGGTAAATCGGCTCATTCAACGTCGTCCCGTTGGGTTGCACATGGAACGTGCGGCAGATGTCGATCGTCGATGGCCGAGTGTCGATCGTGGGCACCTGAAGGGCAGCGTTCACAATCCATTATGATCCATCCGGCGCGTAACGACCTCGCCACCGCGGCGGCTCGACTGCGTCCCGATTCAGGGGGCGTCGGACTTCAATCGGCTGACCTCGTTGACTCGAGATCGCTACGAGGCGAGAGCGAATCACCCTGCTCGAACGTCAGCCCGGCCGGGTGCGTCCCGATCCGGCCTTCTGCGCCGGCGGCGATTCGGGTGGGCAGGACCGCGGCGGCATGCGCGGGACGCAACGCATCGTAGACCCGCGCGGCGATCATCATCGCACTGATCGGCGCGAGCCAGCAGATCCAGTGCGCCGTCCAGATGCCGCCAGCCACGGCGGGGCCGAGCGAGCGAGCCGGGTTCATGCTCGCGCCCGTGAGGGGTCCGCCCATCATGGCATCGAAGCCGACGGTCAATCCCACGGCAACGCCGGCGAAACCGTCCGCTACGCGCTCGTCCGTCGCGGCGGCCGCGATCACGAACATCAGAATGAATGAAAGCAGCCACTCGACGGCGAAGGCCGCACCGACCGGGATGGCTGGCACGGTCGCGCCGAGCTGGCCGACAGGGCCCACCACGCTTCGAAGCGTGAGTGAAGCGACGATCGCGCCGGCGCATTGCGCGAGGAGATAGGCCGGTACGGCACGTCCGGGAAAGCGCCGTGCCGACCAGAACGCGAGCGTCACGGCCGGGTTGATGTGCGCGCCCGAGAGGTGTCCCAGCGCGTAGACGAGCGCGAGCACCACGAACGCGAACGCAAGGGCGACACCTGCGTGACCAATGGTGCCGCCGGTGTGTGCGTCCACCATCGCCGCGCCGGGCCCGATCAAGACGAGGAATTACGTTCCGACCTGCCTCGGCCGCGGCGCGGCGCACGTCCGGTCGCGTCGTCGCGCGTCCTTCTGATCGCATGGCTACGCGCTGTCGGCCGCGACCTGAGCAGGCATGCCCCCCGTCCGCAGCCGGGGATCTTCCTGCGCAGAGATTAAGTAGCGCAGAGATTAAGCGCACGCACAGCACATCCATCGCATGCCCACGGCATGCGAGGAACGCCGTCGATCTGCGCTCAAACTCCAACTCTACGGATCCCACTCTTTCGGCACGCGATCTCGCGGCATCAAGGCGTGCTGAAGTGCCCGTGATCCATCGTCCTGAGCTGCACTATCTCAGCAGCACGGGAGTAGCCATCAGGTCGACTCGAAGCTGCTCGAATGCGCGTCCGATGACTTGCTGGACGAATATCTCTCTGCGATGAAACGCGGCGGGGTCGAAGTAGAGCGCTGCCTTGCTTTCGTCACGTCGTCGCGCTTGTCGCTTGAGGTGCCGTCGCAGCTGCATGATGTCCGTCCACCACAGATTCCGCGCGACCGAGCGCCAGGTCGGCGGAAAGTACTCCATGCCCAGCTGCACATGGAACACGTAGGCGGGAAGGCCGGTGTTCGTCACGGGCCCCGCGATGTCGTTGTAGTCGTTTACGTCGAGCTGAAATTCGGACATCTCGTCGACCGAACCCGGACCCGCCTTCAGCTCGATGTGAAAACGTGGAACGAGCGTCTCGCCGACCTTCTCGGAAACGAGAAAATCAGCGGTCTCCAGGTTTTCCGCCGTCTGGCGTTTGGTGCGAGGCGCACGCACGAAGGGTTTCAGGTTGACCGTGTCGGTTTCGGTCAACACGAAACTTGGCGCCGCAGGGCGGACGTGCTCCTCCCAGAACGTCAGTACGGCCTGCGCCGACACCAACGCTTTCTGGTAAGAAGCCACGACGTTGTAGCACACCGGACAAAGGAACCATTGCCGGAATGCAACGATCGTCAGCTCATTGCAGAGACCACAGAAGCCCTGCATATGCTCGCCGTGGTATATCGGTGCGCGGCCGTTCAGCGCGTCGGCGATCAGACGTGCCGTGCAGGCGTCACATAGGAAGAAGTACGCGATCCTGCGTGCGGTGTACGGGGTCGTGTGCCGCGCACACTTCTCCCAGAACGGGCTGTTCTTGGACAGAGTCTCCGGCTGCGTCGCCAATGGAATGCCTAGGTTCAAGCCAATACTTGTTCGATGACGTAATCGAGATCGGACTGCGCGGGGAACACGGCGTCGATGCGGCTGCCTAGCTCACGAAGTGTGGTCAATGCCGGATAGCGCAATTTTCGCAGGTCCTTGGCGTTGACCTGAGTGTGCCCGCTGAATTGACGAAAGAACTGGTCGACGCGCGAAGAATTCAGGAATGCGGCGAGTCCCCGCGAGAGGTCCGCCTCCAAGCCGCCACCGTTCCGGTGAAAGTAGTTGAGGTGATTCTCGAAACCGACGGCATCGAAAGGCGGAAGCCGCGCGTCGTCGTACACGGCGGCCACGATCCGGCGGCGCTCCTCCTTGGCGGAAAAGCGCTTCACGAGAACGTATCGGCTTGATGGGACCAGGAGATTGGCGGTCTCGGCTGTATGGACGATGGCGTTCGGCTTCTTGCCGTGCTTCGGCCAACGCACGAAGCCCGATTCGAAGTGCGCAGGGTAGATCAAAGGCACGGTTGAATCTACCGGATCCGACCGGAGGTGCTGCCTGGC
>JBOHRM010000815.1:0-2978 GCA_050732715.1 Longimicrobiales bacterium | reverse complement strand
CATGCAAACCACTTTGGCGCACAGAGTTTGCGCGTGCGAGAGATTCGGCCTCCCGGGCCGGGTAGATCAGCGCTTCCATTTGCCATCCGAACGAGCTACCGCCCCACTGCCGTAAGGCGCGCGCCCGGTGAATGCCGGACGCCGTACGCGGCACCGGGCGTGTGAACCGATTGTGGCGGATCGCACCCGGTTAGATCCTACGGCTATGCCGTCCCGATGTCAAGTACTTTCTACGGCAAAGGCGACTAGTGGTCCGTGGCCGCGCCCCGAGCTCGATCGCCTGCTCGGGCGTCAGCAACTCGTGCTGACTGACCTCTTGCAGGTATTGATAGATAGCATGCGCGCGGCTATGTCCGCCGACACGGTGCGGGCTACTTGCCCGAGCGGTTCCACTCCGCCAGGACCTCGAGGATGCCCTCGGCCGGCTCGTCCCCGGCCTCCCAGTCGGATGGCGACCCGGCGTCGAGCAGCAGCCGCGCAACCGCTGCGTGATCGCGGCCACCCCCGTGCGCGCCCCTCGACCCCTCGGCTGCCCAGACCAGCGGTTGGCCATGAAACTCACGGTCGCGAACCGTCACCGAGGCGCCGTGTGAGAGCAGGACGCGGACGGCGTCCGCCCATCCCGCCATTGCCGCGCTGTGGAGAGCGGTCTTGCCCATCTCTTCGTCACGGTGGTTCGGATCGAAACCGCACGAGAGCATCGTCTCGAGCGCCTTCGTGTCGTTTCGCTCCGCGGCCTGGTACAACGCGCCGTAGTGCTCGGCGCCGATTTCTTCGCGCAGCGCCGGTCGTGCCTCGAGCATCGCAGCCGCCGTCGCACGATCGCCTCGTCCACACGCGGCAACAAAACGGTCCACTTCAGAGAGATCACCCGGTGCGCCGTGCGCGCGCAGCCAATCGGCCACAGCGCGATTACCGCTCAGCTCGGCCACCGCGAGCGGTGTGCGGCCGTCGGCGCGCCGTCGCGTGATGTCCGCGCCGCGACTTGCGAAGAGCTCCGTCAACCCTGAGTCCCATCGCCGTGCGACGACGTGCAGGGGCGTCTCGCCGGTCTTCGCGAACACCGGGTCCGGATCCGCTCCGTGTTCGAGCAGCCATCGCACGCCGATCGGTGTGTCGGACCACTGCAGAATCGCGTAGACGGTCGCGGCGCCGTCGGTCGCCCACGGTTGGTTGACGTCCGCGCCATGCGCGTGCAGCAGTTCGAGCGTGCGCAGGTCGCCGCCGCCAGCAGCGAGCGGGAGGGTCACACCGTCATTCGGATCGGCGCCTGCTTCGAGCAGCAGCTTTGCGACCGGCAGCCGCCGCGTGACACAGGTCGCACCCCACAGCACGGCGCGCTGGACGCCGTGGTGCAGCCAGGGGAAGCGGGCGTTGGGATCGGCGCCCGATGCGAGCAGACGGCGGGCGATGGCGACCAAGCCGTCAGGGTGTGCGAGTGAGCTTCCCGCCAGCGACGTGTGGCACACGTAGAGCAGCGGCTCCCAGTTGCGCGGGCCGCCGGGTTGGGTGGCAAGCGCGGGATCGTCCTTGAGATGCGATTCGACGGTCGAAGCATCGCCCAGCACCAGCGCCGTGTGGAGATTTGCCGCCGCGAGCTCGGGATACCGCCCGAGCAGCCGTTCGGCATGATCGGATCGGCCGTCCGTCGCGGCCTCGATGAACTCGACCACCGCAGTGTCGAACTTCATCGTGAGTTCGTCGACGCGGGCGCGGAGCGCGTTCCACGACGAGAACCCGTGCTCGCGCGCGATCACGGATTGGGCATCGTGGAGCGCAAGCGATGCGCGCGCCAGATCCTCGTCTCTCGCCCGCGCGAACGCCGGCAATGCGCGGAAACGCGCGAGTGCCGCGGCGTCGTGCGCGTGGGCGCCGCGCAGCAGGTCTTTGGCCCGCCGTTTGAGTTGGTCGAGGTCGGGATGGTCGGGGAGCTGCCGGGTCGCCATGGGTCCTCCATGCTCGAGGCCGCGGTCCGCAAGCTGGCCTGCACGGAGGTTGACGGGCAGTCACCTCAAATCGACCGGGTGGACTCAGTCCTTCGCGCGGACCCGCGGGCGCCCCGAGCGCACACGAAACGTTGCCCATGCGGTCCCGCGGTGTCAAGCCCGCGGTGCAACCGATGCGATCCGTAGCGCTACTCCGGCCTGAACGGCTGGCCGCGCGGGCCACAGTGGGGTTTCCGGCGCCCCAGGATTACGTGATAGGTTCGGATCGCCCATAACCGGATCTTACGCCTTCTGCTGAACCAGCTGGATCGGGTTGCCGTCTGGATCGGCGATCCAGGCTGAGCGGAGGCGGCCCTCCAGAAAGTCATGGGCTGGAGAGAGCAGGGGCACACCCTTGGCGGTCAGCACGCTTACGGCGCCGTCCGTGTCGTCGGTCCAGAGCACGATCTCGATCCGATGCCCGTCACCGTCCGGACGGAGGCCGTGCCCACGCGCAGCCTCGACGGTTGCGATGCCGAGCGTGAATCCGTCCAGCTCGAGTTCGACATGTTCCGGCGGACCCGAGGCTGGCGTGCGAAACGTCTCCACGAAACCCAGGTCGGTGTAGAACGACAGCGCGCGCGCCAGATCGCGCGAGTACAGATTGATCATCGGTGACCTGAACATGGAAAATCCACTGACCTCCTTCCCTTTCGACCGTGTTTGAGTGAACGCAGGTGTACCGGCGCCAAGCACCAAAATGCCGGCGGCGGCCGTCCGTCGAACGAAAAGGCGTCGATCGATCTCTCTGCCGTCCATCGCGCTTCCTCTCTGTCTCTCGGCCACGACGCCGGTCATCGGTCCCCTCGGTGCATTCGAGCGATGAAGCGGTTCGTCACTCGGATCCGGGCGGGTGGCCGCCTTCGGCGAGGTGACGAAGGCGTTCCAGCGCGTCCGTCCAATAGGCCTCGTAGCGCGCCAGCCACGGAGCCAGCGCCTCGGCAAAGGCTCTTCCTTCAATTCGATAGAGTTGCTGCCGGCCCTGGCGTGTGG
>JBOHRM010000814.1:0-6206 GCA_050732715.1 Longimicrobiales bacterium | reverse complement strand
GGAGCACCACCACTGCACGTCACCAACCGAACAACGTCTTCAGCGCAGCAGCCAGCACGATCGCGCCGACGATTCCGCCACCCCACATCATGACGCGCAGCATCCCCTTCAGCTCGGCGATCTCGGTATGCACGACGCGAAGCCGATCAGCCACGAAATCGGTCGTAGCCAATCGTTCCATTCGGGCATCGAGGTACTCTCGCCAGGTCGGCGCGCCGGGCACCTGGGATTCCGCAGAACTCACGGTGGTCCCCTTTCACTCTGATACAGTCAATCTAACGTGGCCATCGGAAGCGTGCCAGCCGTCTGCACACCCACTTCCTGGTCATCCGCCAGCAGTATTTCAAGCATACCAATAATCCTTGAAAATCCTTGAGTCAGCGCGATTTTCAAGGTTATTCACCACACTTGGTGGCTCAACAGCTTCGGGATGTCCCGCAGCCAATCGGCCTGGCGGGTGCCGAACGGGTACACCACGCGTCCGAGGTTGTCCGGCGTGAACGCGATGACCTGCGCGGCGTGGCCGACGCCGTACTCGCCGTCGCCTTCGGGGTCACCCTCACGGCGTGCGGGGGCGACGCCGAACGCGAGCTGGACGCCGTCGATCTCCTCGGCCGTGCCGGTGAGCCCGATGAACGACGGGTCGAACGCGTCGAGCCACCGGCGGATCGCGGCGGGCGAGTCGCGCTCGGGATCTGTCGTCACGAACACCACACGGACACGGCTGCGAACGTCGTGCGGGTAGCGGCGTAGCACGGCGCCGAGGTTCGACATGTGCACCGGACAGATGTCGGGGCAGTTCGTATAGCCGAAGAACAGGAACGTTAGGTACCCGTCCGTCTGCTCGCGGAACGTAAACGGCCGTCCGTCCGTGTCGGTCAACGTGAAGTCTACCTTGGTGATCGGCTCCGGGAGCACGACGCCGCGGAACCCGATGTCGCCTTGGGACGCGCCACGCGCGGCGCGCTCCTCCGCTTCCGCCGCCCCCGCAGAGCCTGCCGCGTCGCACCCGGCCAACGCGCTCGAGCCAGCCACCACGAGCAGCGCCACGCCGATGACGCCGCGGCCGGCGGCCGCCGCGGCCCGCCCATGCAAAGCCACCCTTGCCCGGGGGGAGGTTCTCTCGCTCCCGCGCCGCTCGGGCGCCGGCCAACGCCTACGGGGGATTCTCACGGGGATCTCATTACATAATGTAATGAGTAGATGCGAAAGCGGCCCCAGATCTGTGGGAGAATCCGGGGCCGCCTTCGGGGAACCGATAGTCAAGCTCCCTCGCACGGTATCCCCAAGATCGCGTCGTCGGGCGAAAAAGTCAACACACTGTCAACAGATTGGCTACATCCTGTGGGCGGTGAGTGTGCCGGGAGCGGGACTCGAACCCGCACGGACCCGAGGGTCCAGCACCGTGCGAGGGAGCTGTGTCTACCAGTTCCACCATCCCGGCACGCCTTCGGGGCGCGTCTCCCCTCGCCGATGCCGCGCCCTAACTCACTCGAGCGAAAGATACACGGCCAGCCGGGGTTGCGCCACGGTCTTGGGCGGGGCTAATCTTGCCCCCCGCGGTTGGCGTAGGCTACGGAGACGCCGCGGTGACGCTAGGGTAACTTCGAAGAACCGCGAAATGCCTAAATTCAACCGTCGCCAGCAGTTCAGTGCTACCAACAGTGTGATCAGAGGTCACGATGGCTGAGCGAATCCGGGTCGTCCTGCGTTGGGTCCAAATCCTGGACAACTTGGAACCGTTCTACAAGGACCGCGGCGAGTTCCGTTTCACGGCGCGCGTAGGCGGTGACGCCGGCAGCGGTGTACAGGAGACGCGTTTCCCGCCCGAGGGCCATTACGAGATCTCGGACCACCCCGCGTGGAACAAGCTCAATCTCGACAAGGTCATCTTCGAGGGCGAGGTCGATCAGAACCTGACGGTCGAGCTGATGGGCGAGGAGTTGGACATGCTCAGTGCGAACGACCAGCTGGATCACTACAGGCGAGAATTCTCCGGTTCGCCGTCCACGTGGCTGGGGTTGTACGGCCCTGGCGAAGACCTTCGGGCCACGGCGCCGCAGCCGGCCAGCGACCCCGAGAACATGTCGAACTGGCGCGTGAGCTACGCGATCGAGCGCGCATAGCCGAACTAGAAACGGGGTCCGGGTTCCGGGTTCCGGGTTCCGAGTTGCCCCGCAGCCACCCACCCCGTGTTTCAGCGCGATCGCGGTGCTGCGGGGGCGGGAACGGACGATAAGCAGCAGGCGGAGACAGGCGGCTCGCGCGGCGTTCGATACGCGATCGAGCTGGCGCGTACACCGTTCCGTTACGCGGCCGTGCGCTATTGCTGCTCGACGTGTTTGATCGCCGCACGATTCTCAGTGGATGTCCATCCGAAACCGGGAACAAGAAACCGGGAACTGGAAACCGGGAATGAGCCGTTTCAGCCGACGTGACTTCATCTGGCGAGCCGCGGCGCTCGGCGGAGGCGCCGCTTTCGCGCCCTCGCTCCGCGGCCTGTCCGCCTGGAGCAAGGATGTGTACGGCGCCGGACACACGGGCCGGGCGGGCCGTCCGGCCGTCAGCTACGGGCCGCTCGTGCAGTCCGAGGAGGTGCCGGAGCTCTGGATTCCGCAGAAGTTTCGGGTGATCCGCGTCAGTGAGACGCGGCGGCCATCGCTGGCCGACCCGAGCTTCACGGTGCCGGCCGGCGTGGACGGAATGGCGGCGTTCCCGCTGCCGAACGGGAACATCCGTCTGATCCGCAACCACGAGCTGGGCGATCCTCCCGATCGCGTGAGCCCGATCGGCGCGCGGCCCTATGACGCGCTCGGCGCTGGGGGGACCACGTCGCTCGAGATCGCGGTCGAAGGCTCGGGGATGTCTCGCGAGGTCACGTTGGTCCGCGAGTTCGTCAGCCTGAGCGGCACGCACATCAACTGCGCGGGCGGCCCCACGCCGTGGGGGAGCTGGCTGTCCTGCGAGGAGACGTCGGAAGGCGAACCACGGATCGAGCGGTGGAACGGCTCGTTCGGCGGACGGCAGAAGGATCACGGCTACATCTTCGAGGTCCCGGTCAGTGCCGAGTCCGAGGTCGATCCCGTCGCCTACAAGGCGATGGGCCGTTTCGTCCACGAGGCGATCGCCGTCGATCCCGCGACCGGCATCGTTTACGAGACGGAGGACGCGTACTACAACGCCGAACGGCTCGACGAGATGCCGGGCGCCGGGTTCTACCGCTTCATCCCCACGCGGCGAGGCGAGCTCGGGGAGGGTGGCCGCTTGCAGATGCTCGCGATCGACGGCGCGCCCCGTTACGAGATGACGCGCGGCCAGACACCCGGCCGTTCGCTGAACGCGACGTGGGTCGACATCGATGATCCCGATCCAACCGACGCCGAGACGCGGCCGGACGCCGTCCTCCAGCAGGGTCTCGCGCGCGGCGCGGCGATCTTCAACCGTCTCGAAGGCTGCTGGTACGGCGATGGCGCGATCTACTTCAACTCGACGAACGGCGGCGATCAGGGCGCGGGCCAGGTCTGGCAGTACCGCCCGGCCGGTGAGGACATGGGCGAGCTCGTCCTGATCTTCGAGTCGCCGTCGCGTGACGTGCTCAACAGCCCCGACAACATCTGCGTCAGCCCGCGCGGCGGCATCGTGATCTGCGAGGATTCGGGTGACGACGAGTTCATCCGCGGCCTTTCGCCCGAGGGCGACATCCTGGACCTCGTGCACCAGCCGGTCGATCCCACGGGCCAGCGCGCCACCACCGAGTTCGCGGGCGCGTGCTTCAGCCCCGACGGCCAGATTCTCTTCTTCAATGTCCAGGGCGGCACGCGCAGCTACGGCGCCCAGCACGGCGCCACGTACGCGCTCTGGGGTCCGTGGGAGGAGGGTCCTCTCTAAAGCCCCGCGACGCGCTCGACCGTTGCGGGCCGGCCGAGACGCGCGAGGCCCTGCGCGTGCTGCGATCCACGGGCGAATCGACGGGTACAACAGGTGAGCCGAGACCACCGTGCGGAGGTGAGCCGCCATGTTCGAGCTGAAGCCGTTGTCCGCGGAAGGGATCGATGCCGCACTGCGCAAGGCCGAGCGGTACCGCTTACTCAACGAGCCGTGGGAGGCGGAGAGCATCTGCCTCGATGTGCTCGAGGTCGACCCCACCAACCAACCCGCGCTCGTCACGCTCCTCCTCGCGCTCACCGATCAGTTCGCCAGTGAACGCAACGCCAGCGTCGAGGAGGCGAGGACGCTGCTGCCGCGACTCGAGAGCGAGTACCACCGCGCGTACTACGCGGGCATCATCTGCGAGCGCCGCGCGTCGGCGCTGATCGAACGCGGGTTCTCGGGCGCGGGCCCCGTGGTGTACGACTGGTTCCGCCAGGCGATGGACCGCTACGAGAGCGCCGCGGCGATCCGTCCGCCCGCCAACGACGACGCGCTGCTGCGCTGGAACACGTGCGCCCGCGCGATCATGAAGCACCCGAACGTGCGGCCGCCCGCGCCGGCGGAGGCCGCGCCCCTCGAGCTCGAGTAGCACGGCTGCCTTGGCGCGCCGCCGAGGACGGCGTCATAGCACGGACTGATCTCTGCGCTTCCGCCCCTTCTCCGTCTCCGCCACTACGACGTCAGAGCGCCTTGTGGTAAACGTCGCGGAGCGCGAGCACGCAGTCGATCGAGCGGAGCTCGAGACTCGCCTCGATGCCGGATGCCTCGGTGAGCAGCCATCGCTCATCGCTGTGCCTTGCGTAGCGCTCGATCCTGAGCTCGCCCTGCGAGACCAGCAGATATTCCTCGAGCGAGTCGATCCGCCGGTAATGCTCGGCCTTCCGCCCACGGTCGTACCGTTCCGTCGACGGCGAGAGGACCTCGATCAGGAGCGTGGGGTTCAGCAACGTGTCGTTGTGAGAATCCTCGAGCCGCGGCGTCTTGCAGAGGACGGTCACGTCCGGGTATGTGTAGAGCCCCGTCGCCGGAATCCGCACGCGCATGGTGCTCGGGTACACCTCGCACGGCCTGCCGCGTAGTTGCATTCCAATCTCGATGATGAGATTGCCCACGATCAGGTTGTGCTTGCGCGACCCACCCGGCATCGGGAACACCTGACCCGCGAAGTACTCGTGCCTCTGCTCCGAGCTTCGCTCGAATTGCAGGTACTCTTCGGCCGAGATCCACGGCGCGGGCCGCGACGACATGATGGACGCTCCGGTCACTCGGTTCTCGTGCTCACGGGGAATCATCTCGCCAACCTTGTGCGGACGTACATGGCGGTAGGGGACGAGAGCATGCTACCCGCGCCCAGACCCCGCGTGCCCGGCCGGAGTCGCGCCAATCGCCGTCAGTCCTGCCGCGGACACTCCCCCAACCGCCCTAAACTTAACCGCCCTAAAACCCGCTGGGTCCTGGGCGTACGGGGCGGCCGCGGCGCGGCCGCCCCGTACGCCCCCGAGCTCGGCCGGTGCTAGATGCCGCCGGATTGTGTGAGCGGCGACGCGACTGGTTGCATCCCGCCGCGGCCCGCTCGCTCGGAGGGACCCAATATCCTCTTGATGATCCAGAGGAGCATTCCGAGCTTGAGCGCCCGCATCGGGTGCAGGAAGGCGAATGTCGCCTTCGGCGCCTTCGTATAGGCCATCAGCTTGAAGAGCTTGCGGATCATGATGCACTCCCTTCACAGGTCAATCCTATAGAGGGCAACATTCATGCGCGCCGGCGCGTGCCAGACTAGGCCTTTATTCGGTTCCCTGTTCCCGGTTGCCGGTTTCCACGTTCCGGTTGCTCAGGTTGGGCCGCGCCAAACCGGGAACCGGCTCTACGGGGAACCGTCCAACCGGGAACCGGCAACCGGCGAACCGGATAACCGACTGGACCGGATATCGGACTCAGGGTTATCCTCTGCAGCATGGCGAGCGAGAACTCGAAGAAGAAACGCGTCAGCTTCTGGGACGTGCGCCGCGAGGCGTGGGCGCTGATCTCCGCGCACAAGCGCTGGCTGATGATGGGCTTCGGCTTGATGGTCATCGGCCAGCTCGCGGGGCTGGTGATGCCGTTCAGCTCGAAGTTCGTGATCGACACGGTGCTCGGCGAGGGCCGCGGCGATCTGCTGATCCCGGTCGCACTGCTCGCCACGCTCGCGACGCTGGTCCAGGCGGGCACGTCGTTCGGCCTTTCCCAGGTCGTGAGTATCACGGCGCAGCGAGCGATCCGCGACCTGCGCGCCGGCG
>JBOHRM010000813.1:0-9259 GCA_050732715.1 Longimicrobiales bacterium | reverse complement strand
GTCCGAATCTCGCCCTGCGACGGCGTGTAGATGCCCGCGATCAGCCGGAGAAGCGTGCTCTTGCCCGAGCCGTTCGCGCCGATGATCGATACCCTGTCACCTCGGCCGAGCCGCAGATCGAACCCGCTCAGACGGAACGCGGGCGTGGGCCGCGGGATCGACTTGCCGCGCACGCTGCGGATGAACCATTCCCGGAGCGAAAGTGCCCGGCCCGTGTGCCGGAACTCCTTGCCGACATTGCGGCACTCGACCAGCGGAGCCATACGTCAAGCGACCTCGACACAGAGTGACTTGTACCGCCTGAAGATCGCGTAGCCGGCGCCGTAGCTCACCAGTGCGAGAGTCGTTACCCAGGCGAGCATCATGACGGATGGGAACCGGCCGTCGAACAGAACGGCGTGGTAGAGAGACAGCAGGCCCGCGAACGGGTTGATCATGTACAGCCCGCGCACCGACTCAGGCACGAGATCGGTCGAGTAGAAGACGGGCGACAGATAGAACAGTGTGGTGATCGCCAGCGGCAACGCGTGCTGGATGTCGCGGAACAACACGGAGAGCACCGCGATCGGATACATCAAGCCCGCCACGAGGACGAACTGCAACAAGATCAGCATCGGCAAGAGCGCCAGGCTCGCGGGCACGCCCTGGTGGTGGAAGACCGCGAGCACGACCACCACGAGCGCGAGCTCGATAACGAACTCGAAGTGCTTCGCCGTGGCCGCGCTCAACGGCAAGACCTCGCTCGGGAACGCGGCGCTGCGGCTGAGACTCGCATGCTGCTGCAACACGTATGTCGCCGAGGCGAGGCACTGCTGCGCGCAGTTCCAAACGAAGTAGCCGCTCAATAGAAACGCCCAGTAATTTCCGATGGGCACCCGAATCACGTGCGTGAACACGGAGGCCAGCACGACCAGCATGATGAGCGGGTTGAGCAGCGTCCAAAGGAAGCCGAGCACGGACGAGTGATACTTGGCGGAGAGGTCGCGCGTCACGAGGCTGCCGAACAGATCGCGGAACCTCCAGACATCGCTCGCCCGGCCTCTCGAGCGGGCCGTGATCACGCGAGCCTGGTCCAGACCGGCGACGGTCATCTCAGCTCTCCACGCCGCGCGTCCCCGGTTCCCGGTGGCCGGTTCCCGGTTCCGTGTTCAGCCGCTCTGTCGTGGACAGGTCCGCCGCTGCCGGAACCGCCGATCGCCGAACCCGGGTGCCGGCGGACGTGCGCCGCCGAACCGCCGTCCGCCGCGCGGACCCGTACGCGGCCAGGCCGGCCCAACATTCCCTCCAGACACGAAGCAACGCGGACGCGGGGAGCGGATCATGCCCGGTGAGGCGTCGGGCGAGACGTGCACCCGGTTTGAGCAGGCGCCAGCACAGGAATGCGAAGACCTCGGCGCGGGTCCTGCCGCCCGACGCCTGATGGATGCTCTTCACAAGAAATGCAACCAGCGCCCGCTGATGGCCGGCGATCTGCGCGACGGCGTCCGAAACGGCGTGCCGGTGCTCGTGCCACGCCAGCGCGTCCGGCTCGTAGACGAGCGCGTGGCCGGCCTGAAGCATTCGCCACATCATGTCGAGGTCGCCGCCGCCGGGGAGCACGTCACCGAGGTCGAGCGCCTCATCGAAGCCGGCGAGGCGCTGCGCGTAGTCGCGCCGCACGGCGAGGCTCGTGCCGTTCCCGACGCTCACGGCCCACGCAATGAGCGGAGCCCGAAACGCGCGCAGCCGGCGGCCGGCATCGGCCGGGAGACGAATGCGCTGGGTGCCACGGCCATAGCCGCCGTTCGCCTCGAACAGCCGCTGGCCGGCGGTCCGCAGCTCGAGTGGCTCGACACGGCCGGTGCATACGCCGACCGCGGGATCGCGTTCGAACACATCGCGGATCGACCCGACCCAGGACGAGGACGCCACGGCGTCGTCATCCAGGAAAGCGACGATGTGGCCGCCCGCTTCGGTGAGCGCCCGGTTCCGCGCGAAATCCAGCCCGAGGATCGGCTCGACGACGTATCGTGCGCTCGAACAGGTCCGCGCGATCGCATCCCTCGTCTCTTCGACCTCAGGTGCGTTGTCGATGACCAGGATCTCCGACGGCGGGACCCGCTGTGCGCCGAGCGACTCGAGCGCACGCCGCAGCTGCTCGGGTCGGGCGCGCGTGCAGATCGCCACGGTCACACGTAGGCGCCGGTTCTCTTCCGCGCTCGCCGGTCTCGCACCGGCCGGCGTCCCACAACGGCCGTCTGCCATCCGCATCCGTGCCGCCCCTTGTCACGCCCACCGCGGCCGGGTCTCGGCCGACGCGGGCACACGGCGCGAGCGCAGCCAGCGGATGCCGCCGATCATCATGCCGATGGCGTACGCGGCTCGGGCCGCGAGCATCGCCGGCAACATGAGCAGCGGCGTGAAGACGCCGGCGCGAAGCCAGCACAACACGATGTAGATCGCCTGAGCGAGAGCGGAAGCCGGTCCGAGCGCGATCAGAACACGCGGGTGCCGATACAGCCACGCCATCCTGGCCGCCCCCGTGAGCGCCTTGCTCTCGATCGCGCTGTAACCCCAACGGTAATTGCGCGCGAGCATGTTCCCGAGCCCGGGTCGGTTGCGGTGCAGCACGATGGCGCGCGGCTCGAAGTAGATACGGACGCCACACCCGATCACCTCGCCCTGCCAGCCGAGCTCCTCGTGCGCAAAGGCGATCGGGTGGCGCTCCTCGAAGCCACGGGTCGAGAGGAACAGGTCGCGCCGCACGCTGAGGTTGCCCGGCGGATGGCTGACCACGTAACCGGGCCGGCGACGGGAATGCATATGATACCAGCCGCAGTAGTAATCGCAGCGCGCCGAGAACGGCAATCCGGGCGGCAGATCCAGCGCACCCCCGACAACGGCCTCGCCCCGGCCGTGCGCGTCGAGCAGGCGCTCGAGCCAGCCGTCCGAGGGCATACAGTCCGCGTCGAGGAAAACCAGGAGATCGCCGGTCGCCTCACGCGCCGCGAAGTTCCTGGCCGCGCCGGGATTGCCGGCGCCGGACCAGGGAACGCACAGTGTCCGGGCGCCAGCCGCGCGGGCCGCGCCCTCCGTATCGTCGGTCGACGCGTCCACCGCAACGACCACCTCGAGCTCGGTCTCCGTCTCCCGGCCGCGTTGCGCCAGGACCGCGCGGACGATGCCGCCGATCGAGGCTTCCTCGTTCCTCGCTGGGATGATGACCGACACCCTGCGCGGCCGAACGTCGCTCACCACCGCGTCCGATCGGGCCGGGGCGGCGCCGGCGCGGCCACGTCGGCCGGCGAAACGCCCTGTCCCCGAAACCTCGGTGCGGGCATTCCGTTCAGTCCGCATGGCTCGGCACAACCTCGACGCCGGAGACGTAACGGTACAGCTCGCCTACCGATTTCACGAAGGCGGACCGCCCCAGATAATGATCTGCATACTCGTGCGCCGCGCTGGCAAGCCGCGCCGCGAGCCCGGGATCGAGCAGCACGTCACGGATTCCCTGCGCGATGCCCTCGGCGTTTGGCGCCACCAGCGCGGCCCGCTCCGGCGTGAGAATGCTGCGGTGAGCGGGGATGTCCGTGGCCACGATCGGGCGGCCCGCGGCGAGATAGTCGAAGATCTTGAACGGCAGATTCTCACCGTACACGCGTGGCGAAACGAGCACGTCCGCCACCGCGAGAAACGCCGGGACACGCTCCCGCTGCTGTCTCGGGAGGAGCAGCAGCTGCCCGTTCAGCTCGAGCTCGGCCGCCTTTCGCTCCACGATCCGGCGCTCGCCCGCGCTGCCGCCCACCCAGACGAACACGGCTTCCGGCACCGACCGGCAAACCTCCGGTATGGCGGACAGGAGAACATGCAGCCCCTGATACTCCTCGAACGTGCCGGTATAGAGGATCAGGCGGGCGTTCTCCGGGACGCCCAGCTCGACCCGAAGCCGCTGCGATTGCTCGCGCTCCACACGGCCGGCTTCGCTGGCGTACGCCCACTCGCCAACGTGCACCGCGGGCACGACGCTCCGTACATGCGCGGCGAGGCCCGTGCTGCTCATCACCGCCGTCACGCCGCGCAACAGCCAGCGCTCACAAGCACTCAGGACGGCTCGCACCGCGCGGAGGCGGAAGAACCCGTGCTGGGCGAGCTGCTCCGGCAGGCGCGACTGCATGTCGTAGATCACCGGGATGCCGGCCCGCCGGCCGAGGAACAACGCCGGAAAACCGGCCTCCTCGACCGCGTGAATCAGCCCGTATCGGCGCGCACGCAGACGGCGCCACAGCGCGATCGTCAGCTCGACATCCAAAACCAGCTTGCGGAACGACAAGCCGACAGGAACCGCGCGGATACGGAATCGATTGGGCACGCGAAACACTCGGACACCGCGAAGCAGGATCGCGCGGCCGAGCGGATACGTGAGCACGTCCACCTCGTACCCGAGACTGCTCAGCGCTTCGACCAACTGATATACGGCGATCGGCGTGCCGCGGTCCTCGAGGAACGGCTGCGGGGCAACCACGAGAATCGATTGCCCAGCCGCGGCCGCGGGGGCCGCTTCCAACGGCGACACCTCGTGAGCCTCGCCGGCCAACGCGCCGACTCGATCGGCCGTACAAACCACTGGAACCACCGCCAATCACATCGAAAGCGCCGCCGTAGGCCTCTCCAACCTACGCGCGCTACTCCAACCAGACCCAACGGGCCCGAATGGCATCGTCACCATGCTGCCTTGCATCTCATCTTGCGTATCGGGGTTCGGACCGTCCGACAGGTCCGAAAGGCTCATCGTATTGGGCACAAAACGTTCCCGCTCCTACTCGCGGTCGAAATAGGAGGGTCGACAGATGTCTTGACGCCCTCGAACGTTGCACGGACGCAACAAAGTATGGAGAAACGGGAAAACAGATCGCCGACGCCGTGCGCCGTGCGGATGAAGCCGAACCGCGCAAGATCGTCGCGACCGCGCAACAGCACGGCCAGCCGTGCCGCACACGGCCCCGCCGCGCTGCTCAGACGTTCCCGCGTGACGCATCTGCCGCCTTCATCGGCGTCGACGTCTGCATCGTTCCCCTCTCGATTGTTTCTACAGTGCTTCGGCGTGCAGTCCCACCTGGGGGCGGAAGCGGAACCATGGGGGCCACGGATCATCGCCGTATCCGGCGATGCATTGCTCGAGATACGCGGGTCTCGGCGGCAAGTTGCGGACCAATAGCCCCGGGAAATTTGGCTCGGCCTGCCCGAACTGGTAGGCGTTCAGCCCGACGGCCTGCAGCGTGACTGGAGGAACGCCGGGCCGACCTGGATATTCCCTCTCCCCCGATCGGGGGAGAGCGTCAGGGTGAGGGGGCCGCGAACGGCTCGCGCGGATCGTGACGATCTCGTCGAGCGGCGTCTTTTCGGGCCGTCAGGGAAGCCGAATGAGCAGGTACGCTGCGATGATCGATCCGACGACGGCGGAGCCGTAGCAGAACAGGTTGACGAGCTCGTTCAGGTGTTTGATCTGGAGGCCGTCGTAGAGGGTGTAACGGAACCGGTGCGCCCAGTGCACGAGAGACAGCGAGCAGAGCAGGAACACGGCGAGCCGGACGAGCGGGTGGCCGACCAGAGCGAGCAGCCGTGCGTGGTCGGGTGGCGCGAACCAGCCGAGCGGGAACGCCACGCCGAAGAGGAACAGCAGGCTCGGGATGAGGAGCGCGGCGAAGACGCCGCCGGCGCTGAACGCGAGCCAGAGCAGCGGCTCGACGGTGCGCGCGCGTTGGGTGGTGGTCGCGCTCGAGTGGCGCGATACGGTTCTCGTGCTCGTGCTCGCAGCCGTGGCAGCTCCCCCGGCCGTGCTCGCGCGCGCCGGCCGACCGGCGGCCGCCCCGACGCTGGCGCCTGCCGCTTTTGCCGGCTGCCGCGACTGCGGAGTGGCGTCTTGTTGCTGTGTCATGCGCGCACCACGAGGAGCCAGACCACGATGGCGGATGCGACCACCCACGCCACGTAGTTCGGCGCGGCGATCCAGAACTTGCCGAGGCGTCTGCCGCGGAACCTGACGGCCACCGCCTGCGGCGCGAGGTTGAACCACGTGATGGCGTGGAACCCCACGAACAGCAGGGCGATGACGTTGACGATGATCACGATCGGGTGGCCCGCCCAATCGAGGAACCCCTGGTACGCGGCGTCGCCGCGGCCCACGGCGCGGATCAGCAACAGGAAGAACACCACGAACCACGCCACGAACACGCTGCTCAGCTCGCGCAGGATGAACTTGAGGTACGGCCAGCGTCCGAGCCACCAGTACGTCGACATGCGCGGCCGCAGCCAGCGCGGGTGGTGGCGCGTGTATCCGCCGTGGGACTCTGAAGCTCGGAGGGCCTGGTGGCTGTATGAAGTCGGTTGCCCGTTCGGCTTCTCGCGGAGTTCCGAGCCGGGAACCGGCAACCGGGAACCGGGAACCGGGAAGCTCATCGTGCGCCCCACGGCAAGAGCTTCGACTTCGCGGTCTCGAGCGCGGCGGTCAGCTTGTAGCGCTGGATCGCCCCCGCGGGATCGACGTTCTTCGGGCAGACCGTGCTGCACTCGCCGACGAATGTGCAGCCCCAGATGCCGTCGTCCTGAGACAGAACGTCCATGCGGCGGCGGGCGCCCTCGTCGCGACTGTCGAGGTTGTATCGCTGCGCGAGCGCGATCGCGGCCGGGCCGATGAACTCGGGGTCGAGACCATAGACGGGACACGCGGCGTAGCAGAGCATGCAGTTGATGCACATGCTGTACTGCTTGTACTCGTCCAGCTCCTCGGGCGTCTGCCGATACTCGCCCTCCGAGAGCGGCCTCTCCCTGTCGACCACGAGCCACGGCTCGACGCGCACGAGCTTGCGCATGAAGTCGCCGAGCTCGACCACGAGGTCGCGGACCACGGGAAAATTCGGCAGCGGCTCGACACGAACGGGGCCGCCGTCGTAATCGGCGAGGAACGTGGCGCAGGTCAGCTTCGGCTCCCCGTTCACGTTCATTCCGCAGCTGCCGCAGATGCCCATACGGCAAGACCAGCGATACGACAACGTGCCGTCGATCTGATCCTTGATATAGTTCAGCCCGTCGAGCACGACCCACTCACGCGGGCACGGCACCTCGTACTCGTCGAACGTGGCGTCCGACTCCTGCTCCGGACGATACCGCGCCACCTGCATCGTGATCGTGTCAGGCATCTGGTTCCGAGTTCCGGGTTCCGAGTTCCGGGATGCTTCCTCGAGTCCCTATTCCCTATTCCCTGCCGTAAACGCGTTCGGCGGGCGGCCAGCGCGTGAGCGTGACCGGCGAGTATTCGACCCGGCAGCCGCCCGCGGGCTCGTGGTAGACGAGCGAGTGCGCGAGGTAGCGGTCATCATCACGCGTGGGGAAATCCGTACGCTGGTGCGCGCCGCGCGATTCTTCGCGCGCGAGCGCCGCGGCGACGATCGCTTCCGCGACATCGAGCATGAACGACAGCTCTATCGCGGCGATGCGCTCGGTGTTGAACGTCTGGCTGTCATCATCGAGCGCGACGTGGTCGAGACGAGCCTGCAGCTCGTGCAACACGCTCGCCGCGTGGGCGAGGTCGGCGCCGTCGCGGTAAATGCCGGCGCTCTGCTCCATCGTCTTCTGCATCTCTTCGCGCAGCGTCGCGAGGCGCTCGCGGCCTTCCGTCCGGTGCAGCAGATCGTTCTGAAGCCACGCCTGCTCGTCGCGGGCCTGCGCCATCACCACCTCGCGCGGCTCGTGCGCACCGGCCGCGAACTCCGCCGCGGCGCGGCCCGCGCGCGCGCCGAAGACCAACAGCTCGGGGAGCGAGTTCGAGCCGAGCCGGTTCGCGCCGTTGATGCTCACACACGCAACCTCGCCGGCGGCATACAGCCCCGCGATCGGCGTGGCGCCGTCCATGTCCGTGTGCACGCCGCCCATCACATAGTGCACCACCGGTCGGACCGGGATCAGCTCGCGCACGGGGTCGATGTTCTGGTACTTCAGGCAAAGCTCGCGCACGAACGGGAGCTTGCCGTCGATCACCTTCTCGCCGAGATGGCGCAGATCGAGGTGCACGACCGGGCCGTACGGCGTATCGAGGGTCCGCGCCTTCTCGACCTCCTTCATGAACGCCTGTGACAGGCGGTCACGCGGGCCGAGCTCCATGCTGCGCAGCACCGGCTTCGGCTCGGGTTTTCCGAGATCGTAGTCCTGGAGATAGCGGTAGCCGTCGCGGTTCAGCATCCAGCCGCCCTCCGAGCGCGCCGCCTCCGTGATCAGGATCCCCGTGAACGGCAGCCCCGTGGGATGGTACTGGATGAACTCCATGTCCTTGAGCGGCGCGCCGGCGCGGTAGGCGAGCGCCATGCCGTCGCCCGTCTTGATGCTCGCGGTCGTCGTAAACGGAAACACGCGGCCGCAGCCGCCCGTGCACAGGATCACCGCGCGCGCCGTGATCGCCTCGACGCGGCCCGACATCAGCTCGATCGCGACCACGCCCTGCACGACGCCGTCATCGACGAGCAGGCGCGTGACGAACCACTCGTCGTAACGAACGATCGGCGTGTGCCTGAGTGAGGTCTGGAAGAGCGTGTGCAGCATGTGGAAGCCGGTCTTGTCGGCGGCGAACCACGTGCGCTTCTTTTTCATCCCGCCGAACGGGCGCACGGCAACCCGGCCATCCGGCTCACGACTCCAAGGGCAGCCCCAGTGCTCGAGGCGAAGCAGCTCCTCCGGCGCCTCCTCCACGAACGCCTCGACCGCGTCCTGGTCGCACAGCCATTCGCCGCCGGAGATCGTGTCGTAGGCGTGCTCGTCGAGGCTGTCATCCGCCGCGACCACGCCCGCGGCGCCGCCCTCCGCCGACACGGTGTGGCTGCGCATGGGATAAACCTTCGACACGACCGCCACACTGAGGCGCGGATGCGTCTCCGCAATGGCGATGGCCGCGCGCAAGCCAGCCCCGCCGCCGCCCACCAATATCACATCGTGAGTCGGTGTCACGGCTTCCGCCTCTCACCAGTAGTTGCTCACGATCCCGCTGGCGCGGGTCACGATCGACTGGTACTCCCGCCAATAACTGACCCGCCAACGAGGTTCTGACGGCCTGCGCGCGCCGCTGCATCGCGCGGAGCATCGCTGCTCCTCCGTCACGTAGCGCCGGCTATGCTCCCTCGTCACGTAGCGCCGGCTATGCTCCCTCCGTCACGTAGCGCCGGCTATGCTCCCTCCGTCCACGTAGGCGCCGGCTATGCTCCCTCCGTCCACGTAGCGCCGGCTATGCTCCCTC
>JBOHRM010000812.1:0-6599 GCA_050732715.1 Longimicrobiales bacterium | reverse complement strand
GGCCCATCCTACGGTTGAAGGGCATCGCCTGCCGAGGCGTCTCCTGGGACGGCGCCTCGGCAGGCCAAGGCCCGCCGCCAGCGTTCCCGCACCCTCAGCCGTTGTAGATCGTGCCGCCGGCCCGGTGGTACAGCTCGAGGACGTCTCGGCCCTCGTCACGGAGGAGCCCGGGTTCGAAGCGGATGCCTCGGCGTCGGAGATACTTGTAGGAGGCGGCGAAGACGGGCCCTTCGTCGAACTGGAGCGCGTTGGCGTCCTCGCGCGTGGCTGCCCAGACGACGCGACGGACGCCGCTCCAGTGCACCGCACCCAGGCACATCGCGCACGGCTCGCAGCTCGTGAACAGCTCGTGCGGGGGCATGCCGTCGGCGTTCAGCGTGTACGATCGCAGCCTCGCCTCGGCCATCATGAACGCGACCATCTCGGCGTGCAGCGTCGAGTTGTGGCACGGCACGACCCGATTCATCCCGACCGCGACGAGACGCCCGCTATCCACCTCGAAGATCGCGGCGCCGAACGGCCCGCCGGTGCGGCGGCGGACGTTCTCCCGTGCGACCGCGAGCGCAACGCCCATGCGCTCGGCGTCGGTCACGAAGCGGTGATCGAAGTCGACCACGTCGCGCACCCAGTCCGGATAGGTGACGTGGATCTCTGGGTCGCGGCGCTTCCTGATCATGTGGCGGAAGGTAACGTCACGCACCGCGCTCGGCACCGCAGTTGATCGAACGGGTCGCGCGTTGCCCCGACCCTCACCCGGCGCTTCGCGCCGCCCTCTCCCAGAGGGGGGCCTGGTGGCCACGCGGCTGTCGTCGGCTGCGCGACCCGCGGCGCTGGCCGGGCACGATCGAACGTTGAAACACTCGACCGCGGGGCGGTTGGCTGGTGTCGGAGCCGATGGGACGGTCGAGCGTGTGCACAACTGCCAACTCGAATCAGCGATCTCTTCGAATCGGGCGAATGTATCGCATGCGGAAGTGAAGTCCCAGCGCGGGCCGCGACGCCTCACGAGTTGGGTGTTTGGACTGCGAGCGGGAGTATCTTGTGGGGTCCCCAACCGGCGAGCGGGCAACTCGCAACCCGCCAACCCCCGTTTGGGGTCAGCGGCGGATGCCGGCGCTGATCAGCAGGCCGAGGCCGGGGCTGAAGCGGGCGATGCCTTTGACCGCGGACGCCTGGATCCAGTAGCGACCACTGGTGCGTACGCCCGCTCTCACCTCGCTGAGGTTCTCGTTGCCCCGGATCTCGCGACTATGGAGATCATCCTGGCCGACGATCGTGATGCTCGGAATGATGTGTCCCGCGTCGAGCTCGATGCCGAGCGAGTACATCCATACGTCGAGCTGGTCCCAATTCTCATCGCGCGTGCCGTTGATGCTCACGCCGCTTTCGCCTGTGAGTGCGATGCGGCCCCAGCGCTGGCGTCCTCCGATCGTCGCGTAGAAATCCGTGCGGTCGCGGTCCAGGCCGCGTTCATCGCTCGGCGTTGGGAGTCGGCTTCCGAATCGCAGCGCGACCAGGCCGGGAGCGGCCGGATTCGTGAGCGCGACGGTGGTCGATACATGGATGTCGCCCGCATCGTACCGCAGCCGGCCGCTCGGCGCTTGGGTGCCGGCCCAGGGCTCGCGGACCACCTCGTCGTCGTCGAAGACGCGCCGAACGGTGCCGGACAGGCCGAGCACGACGCGGCCGCCGCGCCAGGCGACGTCGAAGTTGCCGAGCTCGTAGAGCGTGCCTCGCGTGCCTGCGAGCGACGCGTGCTGGTCGGTGAGCAGGCCTGCCCCGACGCCGGCTAGGACCGTGGCATCGGAGTCGAAAAGGCTGAGGTCGAGTGGATAGACCGGCCGCAGCTGAGCGTCCGAGGGCACCGGGGCGAGCGCGGCGAGCGCGATGAGCGCGGCGAGGCACGTGAGTGTGAGGCAGGTCGTGAAGCGTTTCGAGACGCGCGTCGTCATGCTCGGTGCGCCGGGGTTTACGATCGGACCGAGAGGCGCTGGTCCGTGAGTCGAAGACATTGCCATCGACGGCGGTTCCCGCGCCTCTATGCGCGGCCGCCCGTGCGCCGAACCACCATCGCGCCCCAGCCGATCAGGAACACGGCGGCGAACGAGAACCACTGGATCGCGTAGCCGAGGTGCGACCCGCGATCGAGCTCGGGCGGCTCGAGCCGCTGGGGTTGCGATAGCGCGGCCGGCTCTTGCGGGAGGAGCCGCACCTCGAACGCCGAAATCGGATACGGAAACTGGCGGCGTAGCGCGTCGGCGTCCACGCGGAACCAGACGCGTTGGAAGTCGCGTGTCGCCGCCGCGCCGGTCGTCGTCGATCTCGCATCGGCGCCGGCCGGCGCGGCAGGAAGCGGGACGATAATGCCTTCACCGTCGATCGAGTCGGCCGGGAACGCATCGATGTCGATCGATGCGGCGTCCGGCGAGGGAACCCATCCGCGGTTGACGAGGACGGCCGTCCCGTCCTCGAGGTACAGCGGGGTCAGCAGGTGCACGCCCGGCGCGCCCGCGCGGCTACGTCCCGCGAGCACGATCGAGCGGCCGGCGTCGAGCGTGCCGTGCACGTGGACGCGGCGGTAGCCGAGCCCCGCGGTATCGTCGATCGATGTCGGAAGTGGCATCGGCGGCCGCGCGAGACGCTCCGCGATACCCGTGTTCCTCGCGTCCCGCTGCGCGAGCCGATCGAGCTGCCAGAGCCCGAGCCGCACGCACACCGCCGCGACGATGAAAACACCGATCGTGCCCAGCACGCCAGGCACGGTGATGAGCAGCGGCCGTCCGCGGCCGCCGGAAGGTGTCGGAGCCGTCACGACGGACGGTGTACCGCTTCGAGCAACGCGGGTTCCACCCGCCGTTTCGCATGCGCTGCATGGTCCGGCGTTCAAGGCGGGGATGGCAGCGCGCCGCCTTGCGTTTTCCGCTGCGCGCGGGTCACGTTGTTTCCATGCTCGACGACGCCGCCGATTCGGTCGGCCGGCGGGTCGGGTGTTCGCGGATCGGTCCCGAGCTGCTGGCCGCCTGGCAGCGTACGCGCGCGGCGGTCAGTTCGAAGCGAGAATGATGGAGACAGCTCCGATGCAGTCGTCGCACACCGTGGCACCGTCCGTTGCCGAGGCTCCTCACGGTCCCCGGCTCGATTCGGAAACGCTGGTCGCGGCCGCGTCCGAGATGCGAGAGCAAGTGACTCGACGCATCGTCGGACAGGAGCAGGTGATCGAGGACATCCTGCTCGCGATCCTCGCGGGTGGCCACGCATTGCTGGTCGGTGTGCCGGGCCTGGCGAAGACGCTGATGATCCGGTCGGTCGCCGAGGCGATGCGCCTCGAGTTTCGCCGCATCCAGTTCACACCGGACCTCGTTCCGAGCGACATCACGGGGACCGATATCCTGGAGGAGGACGTCGCGACCGGTCATCGTGAGTTCCGCTTCATGCGCGGGCCCGTGTTCGCGAACATCGTGCTCGCCGACGAGATCAACCGTGCGCCGCCGCGCACGCAGGCCGCGCTGCTCGAGGCGATGCAGGAACGGCACGTGACCGCGGCCGGCGAAACGATGCGGCTGCCGGCGCCGTTCTTCGTGCTGGCGACGCAGAACCCGATCGAGCAGGAAGGCACGTATCCGTTGCCGGAGGCGCAGCTCGACCGGTTCCTGTTCGAGGTTCGCGTGGGGTATCCATCGGCGAAGGAGGAGGTCGACATCCTCCGGCGCACGACGACCACGGACGAACGGATGCTCGACCCGGTGCTCGACGGTCCGAGCGTGCTCGCGCTCCAGGTGCTCGTTCGCGAGCTCCCCGCTGCTGACGCGGCGCTCGAGTACGCGGCCGCGCTGGCGCGCGCCACACGGCCACAAGGGCCGGAGGCGACGGAGCGCGTGAAGCAGTACGTCCGCTGGGGCGCGGGACCACGCGCGGGCCAGGCGCTGATCCTCGGCGCCAAAGCCTACGCGCTGCTGCACGGAAGGTTGACGATCGCGCCGGAGGATATCCGCCGCGTCGCACGGCCCGTCCTGCGCCATCGCGTGCTGCCGAATTTCGCGGCGGAGGCGGAGGGGATCGACGTCGAGACGATCATCGCGGAGGTGATCGCGACCGTTCGGCCACCCGCGAGCCGCATCACGCTGTAATCAT
The DNA here is from genome assembly GCA_050732715.1 of Longimicrobiales bacterium. Classification (GTDB taxonomy): domain Bacteria; phylum Gemmatimonadota; class Gemmatimonadetes; order Longimicrobiales; family RSA9; genus JBOHRM01. The sequence continues at coordinate 2,468 of JBOHRM010000812.1, read as the reverse complement.
GACGTTCGCGCATCATCGTCCACATCGAGGCTGCCGCCCGTGGCATCGATGATGATGGCTCCCGCGGACGCGGCGCTTCTCGATGCCATACGCGCATTACGCTGGCCGGCGCGAAAGCGCGCGCCCGCCGGCCTCGTGGGGGAGCATCTGTCTCGCGTGCTCGGCGGCACCGCGGAGTTCACCGAATACCGCGTGTATCGCCAGGGCGATGATCCAGGGCGCATCGACTGGAAGCTGGTGGCCCGAAGCGACCGTGTTTTCATCCGACTCTCGCGCGAGCGCACGATGCTGCCGACCACCCTGGTGGTCGACGCTTCGGCGTCGCTCGCATACCCTGAATCGACGCTCGAGAAGTGGCAGTACGCGCGCCTTGTCGCGATCGGGCTCGCATCGGCAGCCCACCGCGGCGGCGACCCCGTCGGCCTGATCGTCGGGACGGCCGAAGGGCCGAAGCGCCTGCCGCTACGTACCCGGCAGGGCGTGGTCCACGATATCGCACGCGTGCTGCGCTTGGTCGTGCCGGCCGGCAACTCGCCGCTCGCGCCCGTGCTCGTGACGCACCTCGCGCGCGGCCGTGTGGCGATCGTCAGCGATTTCCTCGGTGATGACGCCGACGACCTGCTCGCCGCCTCGGCGCGATTGTGTGCCGCCGGGCGCGAGGTGCATGCGATACACATCGTTCACCCCGCGGAGCTCGATCCACCGCGACGCACGGCGCTTGCAATGGATCCCGAGCACACGGAGCTGCGCCGTCCCCTCACCGAGGGGAGCCGGCGCCACTACGCCGGGGCGTTCGGCGCGTGGCGAGCCGCGCTGGCGAGTGCGTGGCGAGGCGCCGGCGCGACCTATGCGGAGGTCGTGACCCGCGAGCCCGTCGCCCACGCGGTACGCCGGATCGTAACGCCGGCCGTTTCGGCGAGCGCGCGATGACGTTCCTCGCGCCGGGCTTTCTCATCGCTGCCGGCGCGGGCGCGCTCGTGGTCGTCGCGCTGCACTTCCTGTCTCCGCGCGAACCGAAGGTCGACGTGCTGCCCACCACGAGATTCCTGCCCGACTCGCCCGTGCGCGCGACGTCGACGACGCTGCGTCCGACGGATCCGTGGTTGCTGCTGCTTCGTGTCTTGCTCGTGCTGCTGGCGGGGGCGGCGCTCGCGCAGCCCGTGTTGCTGCCCGCGCGCGCTACGGTCGCGCGAATCGTTGCGGTAGACGTGTCGCGCGCGGTCGGCGATGCGGCGGAGGTGGCCGACAGCGTGGACCGGTATCTGGCCGGTGCGGCCGCCGTGATCGTTTTCGATTCCGCCGCGCACGACGCCGGTGACGGGACGGCCGGAGCGCGAGCGGTGAGCGATCGGTTGCGGATGCTCGCCGCCATGGCCGGCGAATACGGCGCGGGGCGTGTCGCGGCGGCGGATTCGCCGTCGCTCGCTTCGCCGCCGCTCGATTCGCCGCGGCGCGGGGGGCCCCCCCGGGTCGAAGATTATGCCGTCGGCGAGGCAGGGCCATGGCTGGATTGGCCAACATCGCGCGGGTCCCTGTCGGCGTCGTTGCTCGCGGCGCGACGGGCCGCGGCCCGAGTCCGTGACCGCGCGGACTCGCTCGAGCTCGCGGTGATTTCACCTTTTGTTGTCGAGGAATACGACGCCGCGACGGAACGGATTCGCGAGCTTTGGCCCGGACGCGTGGCCACTGTGCGGGTCGCCGCGGGGCCGGTGACGGACGAACCGCGCGATTCGATCCGGATCGAGTGGGCGGATTCCGTTGCCGGAGGCGTGTTCGGCCCGATCGGTGACAGCGCGGACGCGCGCGATGGAGACGTCACGCACGCACGATACTGGACCGCGCGCGAGCCGCCCGACACCATCGCCGCCGTGCGGGTGGGCGATGTCGTGCTCATCCATCCGTTCGTCCGCCGCTGGGACTTGGCGGCTGCCGAGGATTCGGACGCGCGGATCATTGGTCGCTGGGCCGATGGCGCGCCCGCGGCGATCGAGCAGCCGCGCGAGAGCCCGGAGTCGGGCCAACCTCGAGGTCCGGGACGTCGTGATGGCCGTCGCGCTGGCGCGCCTGGCGCCGCCGAACATATTGGCGCGAGCGCCGCGGGCTGCGTGCGTTCGTTCGGCTTCTCATTGCCGGCCGAAGGCGATGTGCCGCTCAGGCCCGAGTTCCAGCGATTCCGTGCGGCTCTTACGGCTCCGTGCGGCGAACCGCGCGATTTCACGCCCCTGCCGGCAACGGTCATGGCGTCGCTGGCGGGCGCGGAGCGGCCACTCGCGGCCACGGTGGGGATCGGGCGTCGCGTCGAGCGCGCCACGCCACTCACGCCATGGCTGCTCATTGCGGCTGCGCTGTGCGCGGCGATCGAGCTTCTCGTCCGTCGTCGTGGTCGCGGGTCGCGAGCCGACTCGCCGCTTCCTCGAGTGCGGCCCTTCAGCCCAAAGCCGGTGTCGCGACAGCGGTCGCGACACGAG
>JBOHRM010000811.1:0-2849 GCA_050732715.1 Longimicrobiales bacterium | reverse complement strand
ACACCGGCTCGATGCGGACCGTCTGGTTCTGTCGCTTCTCGCGCAGCAACGCGAGCTCGGTCTCGGCCTCGTCACGAGTGTGCACCAGGTCCTCGCGCCGGGGCGCGATCTCGGCGCGCAGCTTGTCGAGCTGCTTCAGCATGTCGTCGAGCTTGAGGTCGGTGCGACGCGCCTGCTCCATCTTCTCGAGCGCCTCGGTCTCGTCCGCTTCGGTCGCGCCGCGGATCAGGTCCATCTCGGTGCGCACGGCGGCCTCCTCGTGAACGTTGCGCACACGTAACATTCGCTGATCGTACTGGCGCAGTCGATCACGTTTCTGCTCGGCGCCGCGCTCGAGGCGACGTACGTCCTGGCGCAGCTCTTCGAGCCGCGTGCGGAGCGTCTCAATTTCGCGTTGCAGGTTGTGGATCGGTTCGTCGAGGGTCTGCAGCTGGGGTTCGAACTCGGCGAGCTTCGCGTTCGCGCCAGCGATCTCGAGGTCGAGGTCTTGCAAGCCGAGCAGGGCTGTTCGCAGTTCGTCCATTACCCTTCATCTGTTGACGTTGCATCTGAACGGCGCGCACCGCGCACCGGTTGGCGATACCTTGGGTTGCCGCGATCGCCGAGCCCGAGGCTCTTTAGTTGTGCAGTCACGGCTTGTTGTTCCACGATGATCTCCGCGAGCTCGTCGTCCGTCGCGTCATTGCGCCGGTTCTTCAGCCGTTCATGTTTCAGTAATAGTCTGCGCACCTCGAATTCGGCAACTGCGTCGCGTAACACGCGCGTCGCATCCGCGATCTCCTCGGGGTCGCGGCGGGCCTCGTCGGCTCGAGCCTTCACGGCCACGCTCAGCGCCGCCTCCCAACCCAACGCGCCGCCCGATTCGTGGTCGGCGGCCAGCGCGTTGAACAGCTCGCGATTCGTCGCATCCCTAAAATCTTCGGGGCGGATCTCGGCGACAACGGGCCCGACGAGGCTCTGATCGCGCAGCATCAAGATCAGCAGCAGCCGTTCGGCACGATCGACGTCGCCCATGGCGCGCGGCGTGACGCCGGGATCGGGGATCCCGCTCCAGCGGCGGCGGCCGCGTCGAATGCTCAATACCCCGTCGAATCCGCCGGGGTGCTCGGACGCCGCGAGCTCGCGCTCGAGCGTTTCAGGGCGCACGCCCGTGCGCTCCGCGACGCGGTTGACGTAGATGTCGCGCAACGTGGGGTCGATTGTTGCACGCAGCGTCGGCAGCAGCCGATCGAGCGCGCGGCGCGAGCCGTCAATGTCATCGAAGAACCCGCGGTCATCGAGCATGCGCAGCTTCTGCTCGAGCGCGTCGACCGCCTGGTCGAGGAGCGCCGTCACCGCGTCGGGACCACCCTTGCGCACCAGCGAGTCCGGATCTTCGCCCGGCGGCAGTGTCACGACGAGCGGGTGCACGCCCGCGCGCAGCAGCGCGTCCGCGCTGCGAAACGTTGCGCGCAGGCCGGCAATGTCACTGTCGTACAGCAAGAAGACCTTGTGAGTGTACCGTGCCAGCAGGTTCGTCTGATCGGCCGTCAGCGCGGTCCCCATCCCGGCGACGACGTGGCCGATGCCCGCCGCGGCGAGCGACACGTAGTCGGTGTACCCCTCGACGACGAGCGCCGAGCCAACGCGGCGGATCGCGCCCTTCGAGGCGCTCAGCCCGTACAGGATCGCGCCCTTGTGGTAGATCGGCGTTTCCGGCGAGTTCAGGTATTTCGGTACGCCCTCGGCCGGCCGGCCGACCGCGCGGCCGCCGAACGCCACGACGCTGCCACTGACCTCCGTGATCGGGAAGATCAGCCGCTCGCGGAACCGATCGTACGGCCCCTCGGAGCGGTCGCTCTGCTTGATGAGGCCGGCCTCGAGCAGGCGTGCCTCGCTGAAGCCTTGCCGTTGCGCGCGTTCACTCAGCAACCGCCACTCGCCGGGCGCGTAGCCGATGCCGAATCGCTCCGCGATCTCACGGCTAATGCCGCGGGCCTCGAGATAGCGCCGCCCGGCCTCGCCGGCCGGCAGATCCCAGAGCTGCTCGCGGAAATGGTCCGCCGCGAATGCAATGACCTCGTACAGCTCGCGGAACGGGTGGTCCTCGGACTGCATGCGCTCGCGCTCGGGCACCTCGACGCCGACGCGGGCGCCGAGATGGCGGACCGCTTCGCTGAACGTCATGCCGCCGCGCTTCATGACGAACGTGAACACGTCACCCGATTCGCCGCAGCCGAAGCATTTGTAGAAGCCCTTTGACGGGACGACACCGAAAGACGGCGTCTTCTCCGCGTGGAACGGACAGAGCCCCACGTAACGCTGCCCGGCGCGCTTGAGCGGGACCTGTTCGCCGATGATCTCGACGATGTCGGCACGCGCCCGGATATCCTCGACAATCGTGTCCGGGATCATCACAGCTCTACCACCGTCACGCCGGTGCCACCTTCACCCGGACCGCCCGGCCGGAACGCCGCGATGCGCGGGTCCGTGCGAAGCAGCTCAACCACGACCTCGCGCAGCGCGCCCGTGCCCTTGCCGTGGATGATGCGGAAACTCCGTAGTCCCACCTGGATCGCGGCGTCCAACGCGGGCAGCAGCCGCCCCGCAACCTCGTCAGCGCGCAGCCCGCGCAGATTGACCTCGCTCGATGCGTCAATGTCCCAACCCGATGACGCCCAACCGCCGCCGGGCTTGCGCATTGACCGATTCCGCGTGGGCTCGGCCGCGCGGATCGGCGTCAGGTCCGCGACGGCCGCCTGGATACGCACGCCGCCCGTCTCGACCGTCGCTCGGTCCTCCCTCAGCTCGACCACCGTGCCCTCGGCGCCGATCGCGCCCACGCGTACGCGGGCGCCGATCTCGAGCTC
>JBOHRM010000810.1:0-2751 GCA_050732715.1 Longimicrobiales bacterium | reverse complement strand
CGACGGGTTGCGGCACACCGGCCTTGATGAGCGCGACGATCTCGTCGTAGTTGCGACCCGAGACGTTGAGCCACGTATCATCGGTCAGGTTCGGCGCGAGCGGCGTCCCCGTCGCGTCGGGACCATGACACGTCGAGCACAGTCCTTCGCCGGTGAAGATCTGTTGACCCGCCGCGACCATCTCGGGCGTGACGCCTTCGGGAAGTTGGCCAGTCTGGGCGCCAGCCGCCCCGGTCGTGTCGGCTGTATCGGTGGGGGCCGCGGGTGTGTCGGCCGGCGTCTCGGCCGGCGCTGGCGGGGCGATGCCCTCCTCGGGCATCGTCTCCTCGGCGGGTGGCTCGCCGCCGCACGCAGCGGCGAACGTCATCGATAGCACACCGACGGCAGTGGTGAACCGCCTCCTGCCCATGGTTCCTCCTGATCGTGTTCGAGTGCTGGCGCACTGCGACCCGGATCGCGGGGCAGCGATCACGCAGCCGCGCCAAGCTCGGCAAGCTATGACCCGCTGGCCGAGAGCGTCAAGCCGCGGAGCGCACCGCGCCATGGCGCCACTCGTGAATACTGCAAGCCACGAGCCGAGCTGATCGGCGCGGGCGCGGCACACGCTCAGAGCGTGTCGGGCGGCGCCTCACCGGACCTCAACGCGGCCCGCACGTTGGCGGGCGCGCGCTCGAGCACGCGCTCCGCTTCCGGGTCGCCGGCGGCTCGCAGAGCGCGCACGAGGCCGATCCAGTTCCGATCATCGCCGGGCTCGAGCTCTTGCGCGATGCGGAACTGGCCGGCCGCGGATTCGGGCCGGTTCAGGTCGAAGAACAGATAGCCGAGCTCGCGGCGGACATCCGCGTCGTTCGGCGAGATCCTGCTCGCCTCGTGCAGCACTTCGGCCGCCTCCTCACGGCGCTCCTGAATTCGGAAGATGCGCGCCAGGTACAACCGCGCCGTCACGTTCTCCGGATCGTCATCGAGGGCGCGGCGGAATTCGCGTTCAGCCACGCCGTAGTCTTCGGTGTCGAACGCGGAGACGCCGTCCGCCATCGCGTTGCCGCCGCCCCTGAGCACCAGCACGACGGCGGCGAGCGCGGCGAGCGCGAGGATGACGCCGGCGACGAGCCGTGTGTTGCTGCGGCCGCCGCCCGGCGCGACCGGATACGCGGTCAGGTCCAGAGAGTCCGGTCTTTCCGCGGGGTGCGCATCATCCCCGGGAGGGGCTTCGGCGCGCGCGAGCACCTCACGGCGCAGCTCGGCAATCGCGGCGAGCGCCGCGTCCGCGTCGGCCGGGCGAATCGAGCCGTGTTCGCCACGCTGCACGCTCTGCTCGAACGCATGGCCTTTGCCCGCGAGCTCGAGCGACACCAGATTGCGACTGCGCAGTGCAGGGATCAGCCGGTCGACCGGCAGGTCCGCCGACGAAAGCGCGGACAGCCGGAGCTCGTCGGGTACGCTCGGATGACTGCGCAGCAGCTGGCGCAACGCGCGCTCGAACGCGCGCCATGACTCGCGCAGCGCGTCGCGCAGCTCGTCCGTCGTTTCATAGGTCGTCAGCCGATCGATCGCGGCACTCCCTTCGGCGAGCGGCCGCAGGATGCGATCCCGATCGATCATCGCTCATCGGCTGGACGCACCGTCGCGCCGATCGACTCGAGCAACGCAGCGATCGGGTCACCGCGGCCATCGAGCGCGTCGAGCCGGCCGCGCCACTGCGCCAGCTCGTTGCCGCCCGGTTCGGCGCCCTTCAGCGCGCGCTTCAGCTCGATCACACGCGCCACCGCCAGCGCATCCCAGTACTCGTGCGGCGGAACATACTGGAACTGCAGCAACGCACCATGCCAATCGCCACTGTCATACAAGATGTGGCCGAGATAGATGCGCGCCTCGTGGTTCTGCTTGTCGAGCCTGAGCGAGCGCAGCACCTCGCGCCGCGCCTCATCCACCTCGCCGATCCGGTAGAGCGTGTAGCCGAGCGCGGCCGCCGCCTCGGCACTGTTGTCGTCCGACAGCACCGCCATGGTGAAGTAGAGGTGCGCGTCCGGGAATCTGCCGTCGCGGTAGAGCGCCCGGCCCATCTGAAGCAGCAGCTCGAGATCGTGACCGCACAGCTCGCGGGCCCGCGCGAACACCTGCAGCGCGCGCTCGTGTTGGCCGAAACGCAGCAGCACTTCGCCCAGGCCCGCGTACGCATCCTCGTGCTCGGGATCGAGGACGATCGCCCGCTCGAACGCATGCTTCGCCCACACGAACTCCTCGCGCGCCAAACGGGTGTAGCCCAGGCCGACGAAAAGCTCGACCGAGCTCGGATGCAGCGTCAAGCCTTCTTTCAACGTATCGAGTGCCAGATCGTACTCGCCGTCGTCGAATAGGCGGTGCGCACGCTCATCGTACTCTTCCGAGCCGAGGAACGAGCCGGCCATTCAGCGCCTCCTGTTGTTCATCGTCTTCGATGACCCGAGTGATGCCGCGTGGTTACGGGTGGTTATTGGTGGGACCGGTTTCCCGACAAGATAATGCGCTGGTACAAGGGTTTCCACCCCCATGGCCGATATTGCACTTGCATTCCGGTGTGGTGGTTCCGCGAGCGTACCCTGCGGGATTATCTTCATGCCGGTAATACGCGGAGAGGGGAATGAGACGACATCGGGCGGCGCCGCTACTGGGCTTGCTTCTGCTCGTGGGCGCGGCGGGTTGCGGGGGCGGGCCGGACACACTCGCGGCGGGCTCGCCGCCGGAACCGAACGGTGATGGGCTGGGTGTGAC
>JBOHRM010000809.1:0-8118 GCA_050732715.1 Longimicrobiales bacterium | reverse complement strand
GCGTGGAACCGCGACAAGAAGGTTCAGGTCTGGGTCTCGATCCCGATCAAGTTCGAGTCGCGCTGAGCCGAAGGAACACGCCCAACGCATTCGAGGCGCGTCGATAGACGTCGGCGGGGGCAGAGGTGGGGCAGAAGCGTTCATTCGCAGAGAGCGCGGAGGGAAGGGAGGGCCACAGAGCCGGCCGGCCGGAGCTCCGGCCCGACGCGCTCCGCGTGCTCCCGACCTCCGCGGCCTCTGCGATTGAATTTTCTTCCATACGGATAGCAAACCCAGCAGAACCGGCACAACGTGGAGGTGACCTCATGGCCGCGCCCGACGTGATGTCCCCGAGATACGAGACGGCGAACGATCGGTTCAAGAGCCGGTCCCGGAATTGGTTCTGGATGTCGATCGGTGGCGCGACCGCGATCCACTTCGTGGTCTTCGCGCTCTGGCCGAGTATGACCGCCGCCGATTACAGCATCACGATCGACGAGCTCGAGGCCATCCCGCTCCCGCCCAAGATCAAGATTCCGCCGCCGCCGAAGCAGATTGCACGACCCGCCACGCCGATCGTGAGCGAGGTCGAGATCGATGACATCACGATCGGATCGACCAGGCACGAGGATCAATCGTTCGACATCCTGCCGCCGCCGAAGACATCGGGCGATGACATCTCGAAGACGCCGACCTTCGTGGTGACGACGGTCGGGCCGCGACTGCTGAACCAACCCGAGGTCGAACGTTCGCTCGAGCGGAACTATCCGCCAGTGCTCCGTGACGCGGGGATCGGCGGCCGCGCGACGGTGTGGTTTTTCATCGATGTCGATGGCACCGTACTCAACACCCGGCTGAACGAGTCGAGCGGCCATGATCAGCTCGACCAAGCTGCGCTCGAGGTTGCCGAGGTGATGCAATTTTCGCCCGCGTGGAACCGCGACAAGAAGGTTCAGGTCTGGGTCTCGATCCCGATCGGCTTCGAGGCACGTCAATAGGCATCGTTGCAGCGCGAGCCCGAACAGAATTCAAACGCAGAGGGCGCAGAGGGTCGGAGATGCGCCGCGGCCGGATCGACGGCCGGTCCTCTCCGCGGCTCTCCGTTGCCTCCGCGTGCTCTGCGTTTGAATTCTGTCCGGAACCCAGAGAGACCGCATCACAACGGCCGGCGCAGGGAACTGGCACCGGCGTCGGCCCTCCGATAACATTCCGTCTCATATGTATGCCGTGCGGCTGAGCGAGAATCTGCCTCGCGTGCAAGAGCGCATTGGCCGGGCGCTCGAGCGCGTGGGACGCGAGGCGCCTGTGACGATCGTCGCCGTGACGAAGGGCCATCCGGCGAGCGCGGTCATCGCGGCGGCGGATGCCGGCTTGTGCGATGTCGGCGAGAACCGGGCCCAGGAGCTCGAGGCGAAACGATCCGAGGCGGACGGGCGCGTGCGCTGGCACCTGATCGGCCACCTCCAGCGCAACAAAGTGAGACGGGTATTACCGCTGTTCGACATGATCCACTCGGTCGATTCGCTGCGTCTCGCGCAAGAGCTGTCGAAGGAGGCGGAGCGTGCGGATCGTGATGTCGACGGATTGTTGCAGGTGAACGCTTCGGGTGAAGCCACGAAGGGCGGGCTGAACGTTGAGGACGGCGTCGATGCGATCGGCGCGATCACCGAGCTTCCGCGTTTGCGTATCCACGGTCTCATGACGATGGCGCCGTTGACCGACGACGAGGCCGTACAACGCTCGACGTTCGCTCGCACACGGACGCTGTTCGAGGCGTGTGCGCGTGTGTTGCCGTCGTTCGACGCGCTGCATATGTCCATGGGGATGTCGAACGATTTCGAGGTTGCGGTGGAGGAAGGGAGTACCATGGTGCGGCTCGGGACCGCACTGTTCGGGGAGAGACTGCGATGATCGACCTCACTCCGCTCGATGTGCGGAAGAAGAAGGGCGACTTCCGTCGCGGCTTGCGCGGGTACGATTCGCCGCAAGTCGATGATTTCTTGGACATCGTCGCCGACCGGCTCGATAACCTGGTGCGCGAGAACCTGGCGCTACGGGAGCGAGTCGCCCGGTTCGAAGGCCAGATCGCGGATTACCGGGAACGCGAGAAGGCGCTGACCGAGGCACTGGTCACCGCGCAGGAGATGCGCGAGGAGGTCCGCGCGCAGAGTGCGCGAGAGGCGGACGCGGCGCGGCGCGAGGCAGAGAACGACGCGGTCCGCATCCGTGCGGAGGCACAGCGGGTGCGGGAGCGCGAGGAGGAGGCGCTGCGCAGGCTGCGCGGCCGGCAGCTCGAGTTCGTGCAGACGTACCGCGCGTTCCTCGAGCGGGAGCTCGCCGAGCTGGCGTCCGCGGTCCGTGGGATCGAGATGAACGGCGCGATAGGAGACGGTTTCCTGGCGCCGCCGCGCGTGCCGGAAGCGGCGATTCCACCGGGCCCGGCGGGAGCGTCTGTGGCGGCCGCCGAACGGTGGACGGAGTCGCCGCGATCGATGCCGGAGCTCGACGCACCGGCCGCCACGGCGGAACAATGGGCGGGATCGCTGTCGGTGCCGGAGCCGGAGCCACTGGCCGCCGAGGCGGCGGAGCCGGAGCTCATCCTGACGGCCGAAGACGTCCTGACCGACGATGACACGGTTCTGGCCGTCGATCTCGCTCCGGCGGACGACGTTGACGCCGGGACGGCTGACGCGAACGAGCCGCGCTCGAGTCCCGAATCGGCGCCGACCGTTCCACCGCCGCCGGTGGACGCGCGGCAAACCGACAACGGCCTCGGCCTCGATCTGATCCCCGAGCTCGAAGACTTCGCCGAGCTCGAGGACCTCGGGGGTGAGGCGGAGGCTCCCCCGGCACCTGACGCGGAGGCGGGAGCCGACGCCGAGCCGACGCCGGCGGACGTGGAGCGGTCCGCGTCGCGGCGCATCGGCGCGGGTGATGACACGGAAGAGCTGCTGCGGTCCCTGTTCGGAGACGAGCATTGATGGACTATCGTGCAGCCATCGATGAGGCGGTCCACGCGGTGCGTGCGCGGACCGATGCCGTGCCCCAGGTCGCCGTGATTCTGGGCACCGGCCTGGGCGGCCTGGTCGAGCAGATGCGCGTCGACGTCGCGATTCCGTACGATGAGCTGCCACATTTCCCGGTCGCGACGGTCGAGACGCATACCGGCCGGTTGCTCTTCGGCGAGCTCGAAGGCCGCACGATCGTCGCCATGCAGGGTCGCTTCCACCGTTACGAGGGCCACTCGCTCCGCCAGGTCACGTTCCCCGTGCGCGTGATGTACCTGCTCGGCGCGCGCACGCTTTTGGTCTCGAACGTCTCTGGCGGCATGAACCCGCTCTGGTCGCCGGGCGACATCGTCCTCATAGACGATCACATCAACCTCCTGGGTGACAACCCTCTCACGGGTCCGAACCTCGACGACCTCGGCCCGCGCTTTCCGGACATGTCCGAGCCGTACGATCCCGGGCTGCAAGCGCTCGCCGAGCGGGCGGCGCTCGAGCAGGGGATCCCGCTTCGACGCGGCGTCTACGTCGCGGTGCCCGGCCCGAACCTCGAGACGCGTGCCGAGTATCGGATGCTCCGGACGATCGGCGCCGACATCGTCGGCATGAGCACGGTGCCCGAGGTCATCGTCGCCCGCCATATGGGCATGAACGTGCTGGGCCTGAGCATCATCACCGACCAATGCCTGCCCGATGCGCTGGAACCGGCGGACATCGAGTCGATCATCCGAACGGCGGTCGAGGCGGAGCCCAAGCTGACCGCGCTGATCCGCGGCGTGGTTCGGTTGTCCGGTTCCCGGTTATCCGGTTCCCAGTTTGCCGGTTCTGGGGTAACCGGAAACCGGCGACTGGAAACCGGGAACCGATGAACCGATATCCGGCATATCCTGAGACACCGATCGCGCTCGAGGAGGAGATTCTCTCGAAGTGGCGCGATGAGGGGACGTTCGCCCGCTCGCTCGAGCAGACCGCGGGAGCACCCGAGTTCGTTTTCTATGAGGGCCCGCCGACGGCGAACGGGAGGCCTGGCATCCATCACGTCATCAGCCGCACGATCAAGGACAGCGTGTGCCGGTTCCAGACGATGTGCGGCCGGCACGTCACACGCATCGCGGGTTGGGACACGCACGGCCTGCCGGTCGAGATCGAGGCGGAACGGCGGCTCGGCATCAGTGGCAAGCGCGAGATCGAGGCGGTCGGCGTCGCCCGCTTCAACGAAGTCTGCCGCGAGAGCGTGTTCACCTACAAGGAGGATTGGGAGAATCTCTCCGAGCGGATCGGCTATTGGCTCGACTACTCTCGGCCGTACGTGACGTTCACGCCCGCGTACATCGAGAGCGTCTGGTCGATCCTGAAGCGGCTTTCCGAGAAAGAGCTGATCTACCGCGGGTTCAAGAGTGTGCCGTACTGCCCGCGCTGCGGCACGGTGCTGAGCTCACACGAGGTTGCGCAAGGTTACGAGGACGTCGAGGACCCGTCGATCTATTTTCTCGCTCCGTTCCTCGACGCCGACGGCGCGGACGACGCGGACGGCCGTGCGTTCCTGGTGTGGACGACGACGCCGTGGACGTTGCCTTCGAACGTTGCGCTTGCGCTGCACCCCGATCTCACGTACGCCGAGGTCGAGCACGACGGCCGCCGCCTCGTGCTCGCCGAGGCGCGTGTCGAAGCGCTGTTCGGCGAGGCCGCGCCGGTCGTGCGGCGCTACGAGGCGGGCGAGCTCGAGGGACAGCGCTACCTGCGGCCGTTCGACCTGATCCCCGCGTCGGCGGACGAGAACGCGTGGCGAGTCGTGCTCGAGCGGTTCGTCACCGCCGAGGACGGCACGGGCATCGTGCACCTCGCGCCTGCGTTCGGCGCCGACGACTATGACGCCGGTCAGCGGCACGGTCTGCCGATGTTCCGGCCCGTCGACGATGCCGGCCGGTTCCTGTCAGAGCTGCCGCTGGTGGGCGGGCAGTTCGTGAAGGAGGCCGACCCGTCACTGGTCGAGGACTTGCGCCGCCGCGGCCTCCTGTTCCGCTACGGCCTCGAGACGCACAGCTACCCGCATTGCTGGCGCTGCGGCAGTCCGTTGCTCTACATGGCGCGGCACTCGTGGTTCTTGCGCACGACCGCGGTGAAGGACCGGATGGTCGCGCTCAACGCCGGTGTGGACTGGCACCCCCCCGAGACGGGCTCGAAGCGGTTCGGCGAATGGCTCGAGGGCAACATCGACTGGGCGATCTCGCGCGAGCGCTATTGGGGCACTCCGTTGCCGGTCTGGGTGTGCAGCGCGGAAGACACCCACGTCGAGGTCATCGGCTCATTCGCCGAGCTCGCGTCGCGCGCGGGGCCGCTTCCGGACGGCTTCGATCCGCACAAGCCGTATATCGATGAGCTGACATGGTCGTGCGCGCAGTGTGATGGCACGATGTGCCGCACACCCGAGGTGATCGACGTCTGGTTCGACTCGGGCGCGATGCCGTACGCACAGTGGCATTGTCCCTTCGAGAACGTCGACCGGTTCGAGCGCCATTATCCGGCGGACTTCATCTGCGAGGCGATCGACCAGACGCGCGGCTGGTTCTACTCGCTGCTCGCGATCGCCACGATGCTACGCGATGACGCGCCATACCGTGCCGTCGTGGTCAATGATCTGATCCTCGACGCTCAGGGTCAGAAGATGTCGAAGTCGAAGGGGAACGTGGTCGACCCGTGGGACGCGGTCTCGCGGTTCGGCGCGGACGCGATCCGCTGGTACTTCCTGACCGTCAGCCAGCCGTGGATGCCGAAGCGGTTTGACCCCGACGCGCTCAGCGAGTCGTGGCGCCGCGTGTTCGACAACACGCTCGCGAACACGTACCGCTTCTTCGTGCTGTACGCGAATCTCGAGGGGTGGAGGCCGTCCGACGCAGACCCGCGGCCCGAGCAGCGCGGTGTGCTGGACCGCTGGCTGCTCGGCCGCACCGCGGCGCTGTCTACACAGGTCGCGGCGGACCTCGCGGCCTACGAGCTGACGCGCGCGGCGCGTGCCATCGGTGAATTCATCGTCGATGACCTCTCGAATTGGTACGTGCGGCGCAGCCGCGACCGCTTCTGGGGGAGCGCGGATCAGGCGGACACGCGCGCCGCGTTCCGCACGCTGAACGATGTGCTGGTCACGCTGGCCCGCCTGCTCGCGCCGATGACGCCGTTCACGGCGGACTGGCTCCACCGCGCGTTGACCGGCTCGAGCGCCCATCTGGCCCGGTATCCGGGTGTCGACGGCGTGATGGGCTGGACGAGCAGCGAGGAGATCGAGCGCGGCATGACGAGCGTACGAACGCTCGCGCGGCTGGGCCGGGCCGCGCGCGGTCGCGCGCGCGTGCGCGTGCGCCAGCCGCTCGGCGTCATGCACGCGGTCGTACCGAACGGCACGGCCGTGTCCGAGGAGTTGCTCGACGTGCTGCGCGACGAGATGAACGTCAAGGAGGTCCGCTTCCTGCACGCGGCCGAAGAGCTGGTGACGCTGCGCGCTCAGCCCAACTTCAGCGTGCTGGGCAAGCGGCTCGGCGGCCGTACGCAGGAGGCGGCCCAGCGGATCCGCACGCTGGACCCCGCCGAGCTCGCGGCGTTCCGGCGCGGCGGCCCGTTGGAGATCGAGGTGGGCGGTGAACGAATCGACATCGGCTCGGATGAGATCGTGATCGTGGAGGAGGCGCGCGGGGAATTGGTGGTCGAGACCGCGGACGGCTACACGGTGGCGCTCGACGTCGCGATCGATGATGCGCTGCGTCTCGAGGGGCTGGCCCGAGAGTTGGTCCACTGCGTTCAGCGGCTGCGCCGCGAATCCGGCTTCGACGTGGCCGACCGGATCCGCGTCGAGATCTTCGGCGATGCCGAGGTATGCGCGGCCGTTGCGTCGCACGAGGCGTACATCGCGGGGGAGACGTTGGCCGTCACGCTCGACGCGTCGGCTGACGCGCCGCCCTCGCGGCCGGGTCTTCACGAAGTCGATGTCGAGGGCAGAATCGTTCACATTTCGGTGACGCGGGAATGAGCACAGCAATGGAGGCTGGTGGGCGGAGCCGTGAAGGGGTGCTGGCGTCGACACCTGCGGGCAAGGCCGCGCTGTTCGTGGCGATCCTCGGCGGCGTCGTGGCGCTCGACCTGGTGACGAAGCTCATCATCATGCAGAACTTCAACCTGTACGAGCAGGTCGACGTCATCGGCAGCTACGTGAGACTGACGTACATCCACAACCCCGGCGCAGCATTCGGCATCGACGTCGGCCCGCACTCGCGCATCATCTTCCTCGTGCTCTCGATCATCGCGCTGGTCGCGCTGGCGGGCATGTATTGGTTCACGCCGGCGAAGGATCGCACTCGCCTCGCGTCCATCGCGCTGATCTGCGGCGGCGCGGTCGGCAACATGCTCGACCGCATCCGCTCTTCCAGCGGCGTCGTCGACTTCATCGATGTCGGCGTGGGCGACGTGCGTTGGCCGGTGTTCAACGTTGCGGACATCGGCGTCACCGTGGGCGCCGTCATCCTGGCGCTGTCGCTGTGGCGGGAGGAGCCGCGGGGTGACCGAGGCGGGTAACGCCGAGACCCGCCGTGTCCTCGTCGAGCCGGACCCGCTCGAGACCCGGCTCGACCGCTATCTCGCCGCGCACTTCGCGGACCTCACCCGCTCTCGCATCGTCCAGCTCATCGAGCAAGGACACGTGCGCGTGAACGGCGTCGCGGCGAGGAAGAGCACGCGGCCCACGCCGGGCGCGGCCATCGACATCGACGTCCCTGCGCCCGAGCCGAGCGAGGTCGTCGCCGAGCCGATCCCGCTCACGATCGTCTACCAGGACCGCGACCTGGCCGTGATCGACAAACCCGCTGGCTTGGTCGTGCACCCCGCGCCGGGCCACTGGTCCGGCACACTCGTCCACGCGTTGCTCCATCATCTCGATGACCTGTCGGGGATCGGCGGCGTGATGCGGCCCGGCATCGTGCACCGCCTCGACAAGGACACCTCCGGGTTGCTGCTCATCGCGAAGCACGACAGCGTACACCGCGCGCTTTCGGCGGCGCTCAAGCAACGCAGCATCCACCGCGCATACCTGGCAGCCGCGTGGGGCCACCTGAAGCAAGACGCGCTCACCGTCGAGTCGCCCGTGGCC
>JBOHRM010000808.1:0-7730 GCA_050732715.1 Longimicrobiales bacterium | reverse complement strand
CCGTTGTGCTGGTCAGATGCTGTTCCCTCTGAACGGTCCGACGAGATGAAAACCCGAAGCGAAGTCACGGGTCTACTCCAACATTGGGCTGCCGGCGACCGGAACGCCCTCGACCGCCTGATCCCGCTCATATACGACGAGCTCATGCGCCTGGCCCGCCGCCACCTCCACAGGGAGCGGCCCGACCACACGCTGAGCAGCGCGGCGCTCGTACACGAGGCGTACCTCCGGCTCGTCGATGTCGATCGCGCCAGCTTCCAGAGCCGCGCGCATTTCCTGGCAATGGCATCACGTGCGATGCGGCGGCTCCTCGTGGATCACGCGCGCCAACGCACTGCACAGAAGCGCGGCGGCGGGGCGCGCGCCCTTGCGCTGGATGACGTCCTCCAACTGGCGGACAAGGACGCCTCGCGCTTTCTCGAGCTGCACGACGCCTTGGGTCGACTCGAGTCGGCGCACGCGCGACGCGCGACCGCCCTCGAGCAATACTATTTCGGAGGACTCACACCCGACGAGATCGCCGATGCGATGAATGTCTCACGGTCCACGGTCGAACGTGACCTGCGTTTCGGCCGCGCATGGTTGGCGACACAGCTGAGTCCAACTCCGAATCCGAGCTGAACCTCCGTATGTGCGCGCAGGTCGTGAACGCGCGCGCTCCCTCAGCGGACCCTCCGCGTCCTCCGGCGCAGGAAGTCCTTCATGACGTACTCGCCGAGGGTCATGGTGTTGGTGAAGTACGCCTTGCCGCGCGCCATCTCGCAGACGGTGGCGACGAAGCGGACCAGCGCGGGGTCCCGCGCGAGCATGAACGTGTTGATGAGGATGCCGGCCTTGCGGCACGCACCGACCTCGCGCAGCGTCTCGCGGATCACGCGTGGGTCGAGCCCGGCGGGGTTCTTGTAGACGCGGCCATCGTCGAGCGTGATCGCCGACGGCTTGCCGTCCGTGATCATGACGATCTGGCGCATGTCCTTCTTTTGCGCGAGCAGCAGCTTGCGCGCGAGCTTCAGACCCTCCGCGGTGTTCGTGTGGTACGGACCGACCTGGGCGCGCGGCAGCTGGCTCAGTGGGATCTCCTGGCCGCGATCACCGAACGTCACGACCAGCAGCGAATCACCCGGGTACTGCGTGCGGATCAGGTGCGCAAGCGCGAGCGCCACCTTCTTCGCCGGCGTGAACCGGTCTTCGCCGTACAAGATCATCGAGTGCGACACGTCGAGCATCAGCACGGTCGCGCACGAGCTGCGGTACTCGGCCTGATGCACCATCAGGTCCTTGTAATCGAGATCGAGCGGGACGCGGACGCCGCCGCGCCCGAGCGCGTTGGTCAACGTGGCCGGGATGTCGAGGTTGAGCGTGTCGCCGAATTCGTAGGGCCGCGAGGCCGCGCTCGATTCGATGCCCGTGGCGAGGTGCGGGGTGTCGTGATTGCCGAAGCTCGACTTGCCGACCGCGGACAGCAGGTGGCGCAGCGTCCGGTAGCCGAGGAAATCCATCCCTTTCTGCGTCAGCTCGAACTGCACCTGCTGCGCGGCCTGCTTCCCTTCGTCGATGTGGCCGGAACCGGGCAGCGGCTGGTGCGACCCCGGCATCTGCGGCGGGTTCTTGATGTTGAGGTATCCCTCCTCCACCAATCGCTGGACGAGCTGATCGAGCAGCTCCGCGATCTCGGCGCGCGTCGCTTCGCCGCCATCGCCTTCGCCGCGCAGCTCCTTCAACATCTCCGGCGTGAGCTGGCCGCTTTCGATGAGCGCCTGCATCAGCGCATCCTTCAGCGCTTCGAGCGAGCGGTCATCCGAGTCGCCGGACCAGCCCCACCACGGGTGGTAGTGGGGTCCGCCCTCGAAACCGCTCCGCAGCAGGAAATCGGAGAGGCGCTCGAGCAGGTCCTGGATGTTCAGGGCGTCGAGCAGCCCGCCCTTGTACTTGGTGTAGGTCGTGAATCGCATCGGCAAGAACCCGAAAGAGGTGCGAGTGTCGGACCCCGAGCCGCCGCGCCGCGCCGCCGACAACGGCTCCCGCCGCCGACCGTCCCGGCGCCGGACGGAGTCGCTGCGTGTTGCGCTGCTCGCGTTCTATGACGAGCGCCGTCGCGACCTGCCGTGGCGCCGCGATCCGGACCCGTATCGCGTATGGGTCTCGGAGGTGATGCTCCAGCAGACGCGCGCCGACACGGCCATTCCGTACTACGAGCGATGGCTGCGCCGGTTCCCGACACTCGATTCGCTCGCCGCCGCCGAGCCCGATGACGTGCTCAAGCAGTGGGAGGGGCTCGGCTACTACTCCCGTGCCAGGAATCTACAACGCGCGGCGCGTTTCGTCAGGGAGCGGTACAACGGCGACGTGCCGTCCGAGCCGTCCGCGCTGCGCGAGCTGCCGGGCGTGGGAGACTATACCGCCGGTGCGATCGCGAGCATCGCGTTCGGCCGCGCCGAGCCCGCCGTCGATGGCAACGTGCGGCGCGTGCTGTCACGGATCCTCGATGTCGCCGACGCAAAGCCCGCAGAGCTTCGAGCCGCCGCCGCCGCCTTCGTGCCCGCGGAACGGCCCGGCGATTTCAACCAAGCGCTGATGGAGCTAGGCGCCACCATCTGTACGGCACGCAAGCCGCGCTGCGACGCGTGCCCGGTCGACGGCCTGTGCCGCGCGCGATCCCGCGGCACGCAACATCTTCGCCCGCGCGCGCGGCGTCGAGCCAGAATCCCCACGCACGAGCTGGCCGTCGCCGCGATCGTCGCGCCCGCCGGCGAGGTGTTGCTGGTGCGACGTCCCGAGCGCGGCTTGCTCGCCGGCCTCTGGTGCTTCCCCGCCGTCGAGCTGAACGCGGGCCACGGCATCGAAGATTTCGCACTCGCGCTCGCCCGGCGCATGGTAGGCGACGCGCTCCGCGGACCTGCCCAGCCACTCGGAACGCTTACGCACGGGTTCACCCATCGCCGCGAGGTCTACCGCGTCTTCCGTGTTCAAACCAGCGCGAGAAGAAGGGTCCCGAATGGAAAGTGGCTAAAAGAGTCAGAGCTGAACGAGCACACGCTTCCCGTGGCTCAGCGCAGGATCGCGCGTCTTTGCTACACATGAAACATCTACACTGGTAAGGATGCTCGCGCAAGGCGCGAAGCTCGCCAAGAATCCGCAAAGCCACTTGGCGTCCCCTTCGCGCTCTTTGCGTCTTTGCGAGAGAATTCCAACCACGCGCCGTGGCCTCCGCCATCGACGCCGTGGGGGAATCAGACCTCGAACGTCGGCTTGCCTGGCATGGCGCCGCCCGGCGGCCGGCGCGGACCGCGCGCATAGCTGCCGGACTCCGTGCGTGACAGCCGGCGGTCGGCGACGAGCGCCTCGAGCACGAGCTCGCACGCGGCGGCCATGTAGCCGGGCGAGTCATCGCGGCCGAGCCCGATCTCGCGAACGGCTTCGATCAGCCCCGGCACGTTGCGGAACCCCTCGAGCGAGGCGGCGCCGGATGCGGTGTCCCCGAGCTGGAACACGCCACCGCGCTCAAAGTAGTCGACGATCTCCTCGAGCTCGGCCGTCGCCGCTTCGCCGCCCCACGCCTCGAACGTCTCGCCCGCCGCGGACGCCACCAGCTCGCGCGCAACCTTGTCGGCGCCGACGAGCTCGCCCTCGTACTCGAGCTCGAGCTTGCCGGTGATCGACGGCAGCGCTGCGTAGAGGTCGGTCGGGCGCGGCACGATCTCGGACTCGCCGCACAGCAGCGCGCGCCGCTCGGCGTTCGAGACCGCGCTCTCGAGCACGGTGATCGGCATGCGCTGGCTCACGCCCGAGCGCTGATCTATGCGCTTGTCCGTGCGCGCGAGGAACGCAATCCGCTCGATCGCCTCGGCGATGAAGTCCGGCACCGCGATCGGGCACGTCTGCCGCTCGAGCCACGCCTCCTGACGCGTGATCTGAACGCCCAGCTCGATCGTCTCCGGATAGTGCGTCATGATCTCGGCGCCGATGCGATCCTTGAGCGGCGTGATGATCTTCCCGCGCGCCGTGTAATCCTCCGGATTCGCCGTGAAAACCAGCAGCACGTCGAGCGGCAGCCGCACGGGATAACCTTTGATCTGGACGACGCCTTCCTGGCTGATGTTGAACAGTCCGACCTGGATCTTGCCCGCGAGATCCGGCAGCTCGTTGATCGCGAAGATGCCGCGGTTCGCGCGCGGCAGCATGCCGTAGAGGATGGTCAGCTCATCGGCGAGCACGTGCCCGCCCCGCGCGGCACGGATCGGATCGACATCGCCGATGATGTCGGCGATCGTGACGTCCGGCGTCGCCAGCTTCTCGACGAAGCGGGACTCGCGCGGGATCCAGGCGACCGGCGCAGCATCGCCTTCACCTTCGACCAGCATGCGCCCGTATTTCGAGATCGGACGGAGCGGATCATCATTCACCTCGCTGCCGGCAAGGACCGGGATCGCATTGTCGAGCAGCTCCACGAGCTGTCGGATGATCCGGCTCTTCGCCTGCCCGCGCAGCCCCAGCAGGATGAACGTCTGGCGCGCGAGCAGCGCGTTGACGATGCGCGGCGTGACGCTGTCGTCGTACCCGATGATGCCCGGGAACAGCGTCGTGCCCGCCTTCAGCTCGCGCAGCACGTTCTGACGGATCTCATCCTTGACCGAACGAGGCGAATAGCCGCTCTCCTTCAGCTCGCCCAGCGTCGTGGGCAACGTGCGTCCCTTCGATGTCACGTGGCTCCTCTAGTTGGTTCCGGGTTCCGGGTTGCGAGTTCCGAGTTGACCCCGCCGCCCAGCTCCCACCGGCTAGTGTCTGGTCCGTGCACTCGATGGTCAAGGCGACGACGCGTCAATCGCCGCGTCCGGCCGCGCGATCGACGACGATGCCTACGCCGGCCGCCGTGCGCACGAGCCGCGGCAGCACCGGCTCGATGCGACGCTCTCGGAACGTATCGAGCGCCTGCGCTACTTGGGTGAACGACGCGAGCGATTCGAGCGTCTTCACGGTCGGAAACACCATCGGCAGAGCGCCGTCGGCGAAACGGTCCAGCGCATCGCGCGGCGTCAGCCACAGCGCGTCCGTCATCTCGCGCGCGTCAAGCCGAACCACGTGGCCGTACGTGACACGGGCCAGGAAGAAGCGAGTGTCGTAGCGCCGGCGTTCCGCGACGGGCGTGATCCAGTGTGCGCAATACACCATTTCACCTAGATCGAGCCGCGCATCCAGCGCACACAGCACGTCGAGCAACGTCGCGTGATCCTCTAGCAGCCGGTCGCGCCACGTGTCGATGACATCCGGTTGCGGGTTTCGAGTTGCGGGTTTCGGGTTGTGAGCGAGCAAGATTCCTGTCTCCTCGAACACCTCGCGCGCCGCCGCGATCCAGTACGCGCTGCCCGGCACGTTCTCGTTGCTCGCCACGCCGGGAACCACGTCTGCCGGCAAGCCGTCGATCCGATTGCGCAAAGACAGGTCGGCATCGCTATCATCGACCCGTCCGCCGGGGAAAACATAGGCGCCCGGGACGAAGCCCGAGTCGCGGCTGCGCCGTAGCAGCAGCACCTCCGGTCCCGGCTCGGCATCGCGCATCAGCACCACCGTCGACGCGGGCAGCGCGGCTGCCGCTGGCTTGGGCGGCGACTCGACCTGCTGGGCGAACCCCGGCGGCAACCGCTCGATCGGGATCACCATGTCCGGTGCGCTCGCCCGGGACTCGTCCGATGGCGCGGCGTACTTTTCGTCAATCATTCGACTACGCACGCGCGGACCGGTAACGTGTAAACGAGTCCTGAGCGTGCGAACCACCAACCCGCAACTCGCAACCCGCGACCCGCAACCATTCGTTCACGCCTGGATGCTCTTCGTCTTCTCGAGCCACGCGGCGACGTCTCCCGTCGTGATGATCCCCTCGAGCTCGCCGTTGCGCATGACGAGCAGCCGGCGTACGGGCGAACGTTGCAGCTTCTCGAGCACCGACGTCATCGCCTCCTCCGGCGCGACGACCAGGTCCGGCGTGGCCTCGGTCATCGCCTCGCGCACGTGCGTGTGCGGCCAATCATCGCTCGCGATCTGCTTGACCTGGTTCAGCGTAACGATCCCGACGGCCACACCTCGGTCCTCGACGGGATAGGAAAGGAACCGCCTGCGCAGAAAGTATTCCTCCATCAGCTGCCGAAGCGAGATGCCGGCGGGCACGGTCTGCGGCACCGGCGTCATCGCCTGGCGCGCGGTCGCGTCGCTCAGCGTTTCACGCAACATGTGCTGCCGGTAGCTCGCGACCGCGGCGTTGCGCAGGAACCAGCCGATGAAGACGAGCCACAGCCCGCCCATCGGGTTGTCACGAAAGACGAGGACCAGGCCATAAGCGATGAGCAGATACGCCAGCCACCTTCCGCCCGCCGACGCGACACGCGTACCCTTCGTCATGCTCCCCGTGATCCGCCAGACCACGGCGCGGAACAGGCGTCCGCCGTCCAGTGGGAACCCGGGCAACAGGTTGAACACCGCGAGCACAACGTTGAGCAGGCCGATGTACCCCACCACGATCAGCGCCGCGGCGGGCCAGCCCGCGCTCCTGCCGAGGTAATAGATGCCGACGAGCACGGCGGCGATGAGCAGGCTCGTGACCGGCCCTATGCCGGCGATCTGAAACTCGTCGCCCGGCGTCTCCGCCTCCCGCCGCGTGTGCGCCATCCCGCCGAAGATGAAGAGCGTGATGCCGTCGACCGGGATCCCCTTGGCACGCGCGACCAGTGAGTGCGACAGCTCGTGGATGACCAGTGACGCGAAGAACAGCACCGCGCCCGCGAAACCCATGGCGAGATACGTCGCGGTCGACTGACCCGGCACCTGCGCAGGGAACACGGCGACCGTGAACGACCACAGGATCAGCGCGAAGATCACGAACCACGAGAAGTCGATGCGGATCTCGAAGCCGAGGATCTTGCCGAGTCGGAATCCGCCCACCGAACGCTCTCCATGTATGGGGTTCACGGGTTGCGGGTTACGGGTTGCGAGTTACCCTGCCGCCCCAACCCGCAACGCGAAAACCCGACAACCCGAGCGCGCAGCGCGAGTCACCTCGCCGTTCCCAACCCGCAACCCGCAACGCGAAAACCCGCCAACCCGAGCGCGCAGCGCGAGCTAGCCGAGCCGAGCCGCGACCGCACGGAACGCCGCGGCCGCGTCATCATCGAGCGTGTGCCGCCGGGATTCCAGCCGTTGTACACCACCGACCCATGCGTCCGCGACGACGTCCGTCGGCGCGCACAGCGTGATCAGCGATGCGAGCGTTTCGGCGGTCCACCCGGCGAGTGCGCCGTGCTCGAGGTCGATCGCGATGAAATCGGCGTAGCCGCCGGGCTCGAGCGCGCCCGCATCGACGCCGATCGCGCGCGCGCCCGCCGCGCTCGCCATGTCGAGCAGCACGGGCCCGACCTCGACGCGTCCGCCCGCGACAGCCTCTGCAAGAATCACACGCCGCAGTCCGCGCATCCGTTCGTGGTACTCGAGGAGCCGGACCTCCTCGAGCGGATCGATCATGGTTTGGCTGTCGGTGCCGATCGCGATGCGCGCGCCCGAGCCGTGCAATGCACCGGTATCGAGGAATCCATCGCCGAGGTCGCGCTCCGTCGTGGGGCACGCGCACACCGTCGCATCGCCGCACAACAGCGACACCTCGCGCGCGCTGAGATGCGTGGCGTGCACCACCGTCGCGCGCGCGTCGAGCACGCCGCACTCCGCGAGCAGCTCGACCGGCCGGC
>JBOHRM010000807.1:0-3379 GCA_050732715.1 Longimicrobiales bacterium | reverse complement strand
CGCGTCGACCTCTTCAGCGTGGTCGACATTGTACGACAGTTCTGCCTGCTCGTCCCGGTCGGCGCACTGCTCGCCGTCTGGCCGCTGCGCCGCCACGGCTGGCTCCGCGGACCGTGGCCCGCCGTGTACGCCGCCCTCGCGCTCGAGGTCGGCCAGATCCTCGTGACCGGCCGATTCTTCGACATCACCGACGCGATCATCGGCGCCGCCGGCGGATTGATCGGCTGGGCGATCATCCGCCGCTGCGGTTACCCCGTATATGGAACGATCACCGATACGTGACGACGGATCGCAATGCCGTGCGAACGGTTCGACCGCGATGCGAGCCCGCGACACTCTCGCGGAACCGCCCCCTCGCCGAATAGGTTGTCCCGGGCGCCCGTGATGCTCGGCGACCATGTTACGCGCAACATTCGAGGACCGATGAATCGACCCGACCGCTCCGAGTACGACGAGTACTACGATCGCTACGCGTCGCTCGTCCCTGACGGCGACATCGCCGACATCTTGAGCACCCAAATCTCCGACACGCTCGCACTGCTCGAGACCGTGCCGGCCGACCGGGAGACGTGGGCGTACGCGCCCGGAAAATGGTCATTCCGCGAGGGGGTCGGTCACCTCGTGGATGTCGAGCGCGTGTTCGCAGCCCGCACGCTCTGGATCGCGCGGGATCCGGAAACCGGGCAGCCGTCGATGGACCAGGACCTGTGGGCCGCGAACAGCACGGCCAGGGATCGGCCGCTGCGCGAGCTGCTCGACGAGTGGGCCGCCGTGCGCGTGGCCACCGTCGCACTCGTCCGCGGGCTCGACGCCGAGTCGTTGGCCCGAGTCGGGACAGCGTCCGGCCTGCGCTTCACCGTGCGCAGCTTCCCCTGGATCATCGCCGGTCACGAGCTACACCATCGCCGGCTCCTTCGCGAGCGCTACGGTCTCCCCGTGACAGACGCGGTCCCGTCCAACGGCGCGCCTCTCGACGCCACGGCCGGCCAACCCTGAACCCGGATCGAGCAGCATGCGCTCACGTGAAGCGATCCTTTTGACTTTGGCGCTGGTTGCCGCCGCATGTGCGCAGGACCGGAGCGCCGCACCGATCACGGAGGATCACGTGCTGTTGCAGCCCCAAGACTCGTCGTTTCAGGCAACCGCGCCGGATAGCTTCCGCGTCCGATTCGAGACGACCGCGGGCGACTTCACCGTGCAGGTCATGCGCGACTGGTCGCCTCACGGCGCGGACCGCTTCTACAACCTCGTCCGCAACGGATACTACGACAACGTCTACTTCTTCCGCGTGGTCGATGGGTTCATGGCCCAGTTCGGGATCCATGGAGACCCGCGCGTCAACGCCGCTTGGAACCCGCAGCGAATCCAGGACGACCTCGTGGTCGGCAGCAATCGCCGCGGCACCGTGACGTTCGCGATGAGCTCGCAGCCGAACTCTCGGACGACGCAGCTCTTCATCAACTTCGCCGACAACGCACGGCTCGATGACGCGGGCTTCGCCCCGATCGGCGACGTGGTGTCGGGCATGGAGACGGTCGACGCCCTCTACAGTGGCTACGGCGAGGGCGCGCCGCAGGGCCGCGGCCCACGGCAGGACCGCATCCAAGCCGAGGGCAACGCGTACCTCGAGCGCGATTTCCCGAACCTCGACCACGTGCGCCGCGCGACGATCGAAGACTGACGTCGTTGCCGAATCCGTCACGTCCGCCTGAACGAAACGCGCGTCCACGGTCCTTCGAGGCCTCTAAGGCTTCCTGGCTTCTCATGTCCCGTCTCGCAGCGAATAGGTCCCCGTCGTCTGAAATCGAGTACCTGGGCCGCGTGAGCCCGAGCCGCGATCCCGCGGGACCGCCGACAATTCCTCACAAGACCCCGACAATGAGCGCTATTGACGACTTTTCCGCAAATAGTGCGGCAAAACTCGTCACGTGTGCCATGGAGGCCGCGCATGTGACGAGTTGCCGGTGATTATTGCGGCAAACTCGTCAACGGTGGCCAGAATAGGTACGAATGGCGGGTTCTCGGCGCCGATTGGAAGCGCGCGACCCCCGTGTCGTCGAGCCGGCGTGCTCCATGTAGCAGTTCTGTTCGCAGATTCCGCCAACCCACGAGCGCACTTGCGAGGACGACGTGGGAGCACATCCCTGCACGACTCCGAGTCTTCTGGTACGATCTACGACTACGCCGCCGGCACGTTCACGGTGATCAACCACGAAGACCGGACCTACTTCACCACGTCGTTCGCGGACATGGCGCAAGCGCTCGAGGCACAGGCAGCCGAGGCTCGCGAGCGGATCCATGAGGCCCGCGCCGAGGCGGGCGATGCCACGGACTCGGTCGAGCAGTCCGACATCGTTATCGATGTGAAGGTCTCCGTCGACCAGCGGGGAACCGCCAGACGATCGCCGGCTACGAGGCCGAACGGTTCGTCGTCACCGTCGAGCTCGGCGAAGCGGCGAGCGCGGGCGTGAGCCCGATGTCAGGCGGTTCGCTCGTGCTGCTGAGCGATGTCTGGAAGAGCCGTGATTTCCCGGCCGATCGGATCATCCGCGAGATGTTCGAGGCCAGCCCGGACTGGGCGAAGCCGTGCGCAGCGCGCTCGGCAGCCTCGGCTTCGGCAAGAAACAAGAGGCCGAAGCACCGAGAGAGCCCGACCCCGTCCAGACCGTCATCATGCGCGTCACGGACCGCGTGACGGCCGTCCAGGAGGGCGACCTCGCGCCCCAGACGTTCCAGCCGCCCGCCGGCTACCAGGAGCGTCCACCCGAATGGCTCCAGAAGAATTGACACCGCGGCCCGGTGGGCTACTGACGCCCTTGTGACACCGCCGTGACGGCAGCGTTGACGTCGTTCGGCGGTGTCACGATCCGGCGAACTCGCGCGTTGTGTTGTGAAACCGGTGATCATCCTAGTGTTGGCTTGCAGCCGGGTTTGCTCAATTGATTTGAGCATAACCTTGACAGGGTGATCGTCGCGGACTTAAGTAGCGGCAGTCTGAGATCGCCGATGCGAACACGCGCTCGCGTCGGCCAATGAGACCGGCAGGCACCCTACCTTCGAAGCGCACACGCGCGCGTTTCGAGGGCCGTTGTCCAGCGGCGGAGAGGTAGCCATGCACTTCTGGAATACTCGTACGCGAAAGAACGGTGCGGGGGTCTGCCACGGGCCCCGGCATTTTATCGGTTTCCGATAGGCCGGCCGCCATGCCGGTCAGCTTTGTAACCGTAGACCTCCAGCAGGCGGGAACGGATATGAACGCGTCGAGGATGCAGCAGCGAGCCGAGCGACAGCAGCGACAGCAGTCACCCCAGCGACAGCCGCGGCGAGGCGGTCCCGGCCGCGCCATGGTTTCCTCCCTCATCGTCGGGGTGTTCTGCAC
>JBOHRM010000806.1:0-3938 GCA_050732715.1 Longimicrobiales bacterium | reverse complement strand
CTCCAGGCGTTCGTCGAGGCGGGCGGCGTGCTGGTCACGCTCGCGAACGCCACCGCGCTCGCCGCCGAGACCGGCATCACTCGCGTACTCGAGCCACACTCCGCGAACGGCCTGTTCCATCCCGGCTCTGTCGTGCGGGCCAAGGCGCGGCGGCCTAATCACCCGATCCTCTACGGCTTCCCCGAGCAGCTGCACCTGTTCCGCGGCAACAGCTCACTCTACCGCACCGCCAAACGAGACCGCGGCACGATCGTGCTCCAATACGGCACGAAGCCGCTCGAGGATGAAGAAGAGGAAGACGACGGGCCGATGCTCGGGATACCGGCGCCGTCGCCTGACTCCACCGAAGCTGCGGACACTGCGGCCGCCCCCACGCAGGCGCGCGACACCTCCGCCGCCGCGGTGCAGGACACGACGGCCGCGCGCGACGCCGAAGATGCCCAAGAATCCGAGGAGCCGGAAGACTCGGAGGAGGACCGAGAAGATTCAGGTTATGTGCTCTCGGGGATGGTGCGGAACGAGGACCAGATCGTGGGACACGGCGCGATCTTCGACGTCCCCGTCGGCCGCGGCCGCGTCGTCGCGTTCACGTTCAATCCGCTGCACAGGTTCCTGAACCACCACGAATTCCCGTTGGTCTGGAATACCCTGCTCAACTGGAACGATCTGGAATGAGCCGCGCGGTTCGCGGCGCACCGCTCATCCAGCCTCGCAACGCGATGTCTAAGCGGTAGCCGTCACTGCCCCGAGACTCCCAACCTGAGATCACAAACTGTGATCTCAAACGGCTGGGCGGCGGCCCGATCAAGAAGGCTGTCCGAGGTCGACGGTGCCGACGCGCTGCTCGAGGTCGCCGAGCACATCCTCGATCTGTGCGAGCGCGGACCGCAAATCGTCCGCGATCTCCTGGGCGAGCACGTTGGGGGCGGGCAGACTAGCCGAGTCCTCGAGGCTCTCATCACGCAGCCAGAACAGATCGAGGCTGACCTTGTCGCGGCTCAGGATCTCGTCATAGCCGTACGGTCTCCAGCGTCCCTCCGGCCTGTCCTCGGACCACGTCGGCTTGCGGTTGTGACGGTCGCCGGGTCTGTAGCAGGCGACGAAGTCGTCGAGATCCGCGCGCGTCATGCGCCGCGTCTTGAGCGTGAAGTGTTTGTTCGTGCGCAGGTCATAGACCCAGACCGTCTTCGTCCACGGATGCGGCGCGCCGGGCTTGCGGTCGAAGAACAGCACGTTCGCCTTCACGCCCTGCGCGTAGAAGATACCGGTCGGTAGGCGCAGCAACGTGTGGACGTCGCACTCCTTCAGCAGGTTCCGGCGCACGGCTTCGCCGGCGCCACCCTCGAACAACACATTGTCGGGCACGACGACCGCCGCGCGGCCATGGATCCGCAGCAGTGATTTCACGTGCTGCACGAAGTTAAGCTGCTTGTTCGACGTCGTCGTCCAGAAATCCGGACGATTGTACGTGAGCGACTGCCGGTCGGCTTCGCCCTCCTCGTTCACGATCGTGATCGACGACTTCTTGCCGAACGGCGGATTCGTGACCACCACGTCCGCGTGAACGTCCGGCTCGTCGCGCAACGCGTCGTCGGTGCGGATGGGCGGCCCATGGCTGTCCGCACCGTCGGGGCCGATGCCGTGCAGGTAGAGGTTCATACCGCACAGCCGCGCGACGTTTGGCACCAACTCGACCCCGCGCAGCGCCTCGAACCTCAGGTGGCGTTTCTGATCCCGATCCAATTCGTGGTGTCGAGTCACGTAGTCGTGCGCGGCGAGGAGGAAGCCGCCTGTGCCGCAGGCAGGGTCCGCGATGATCTCCCAGGGCCGGGGTTGGACGCAGTCGATCATGGCCTGGATCACCGCGCGCGGTGTGAAGTACTGCCCGGCGCCGCCCTTCACGTCCTGCGCGTTTCGCTCGAGCAGTCCCTCGTACGCGTCACCCTTCACGTCGGCCGACATCGCGGACCAGTTCTCCTTGCCGATCAGCTCGACGATGAGCTGCCGCAGCTTGGCCGGGTCCTGTATCCGGTTCTGCGCCTTCTCGAAGATCAGCCCGAGCATGCCGCCCTGCTGCCCGAGCACGCGCAGCGTCTCGCGGTAGTGCTGCTCGAGCTCGACACCTTCCATTTGCGGCGCGGCGAGGTCCGTCCAGCGGTAGCCCGCCGGGATCGGCTGCTCTTCGCCCGTCAGACGCGCACGCTCATCGGCCATCTTCAGGAAGAGCAGGAACGTGAGCTGCTCGAGATAGTCCTGGTACGAGAGGCCGTCGTCTCGGAGGACGTTGCAGTACGACCACAGCTTCTGGACGATGCGATTCGATGCGTCGCTCATAGGTTCGATTCCTCATCTCGTGCAACCGGCGTTGTGCTTCGGCGAATACTCGTTCCCCGGGAACCAGCAACGTCGGATCGCCCTCGCTCTCCTGTTCGCGCTTCTCGATCTCGGCGCGCCATGCAGCCCTCGATCTCGGACGCGGACGCCTCTTCAACCGTTGCCTCACGATGAGAGCACGCGCAAGCCGCGCACGCTCCTCGTCGGACAACGCGAGAGCGTCACTGAGCACACCTGCGGCATCTCGTGACATCGTTTCACTCCTCGAACACGGTGTTGTACATATAGAACGGTAGCGCAATGTTCGTGTCGCGTCGCGCAATCGCCAACCACGTCGTCGAGCGCTCGCTGCGCCGACTAGGCCCATACTACTCGGCGCGTCCGACCAACCATTTCCGACGGAGCTGCGCGTCGACCTGCTCATGCGGAATCAGCCGGCCCGCCTTTCGTCCGCTTCACCCCGGGCGACGGCCTGCAAGGCATACAGGTGGTACTGCGCATCATCGAGGCTGCAGTCGTCCGGAAGGCGATCCAGAAGCGCACCTTGTCTTTCGTCGTCATGACTCCTCGGCTGACGTCAACGTCTCCTGCCCCGTCCGTGACGGGGATGGGGCAGCACCGTCTCCCCGCGACCGTCGCTCGGCCTCGATGCGCTCGAGCAGCGTGGAGGCGGGCTCGTCGGTTGGGTCCTGGTCCACGAGCTTGCCTCGAACGCCCATTTCAGATATTTGCTATTCCACATGGACTATCAGGGGTAGCTGTCGCTGCCGCGCGAGACCGCGAAGGCAGACGGTGATCGAGCCACGCTGTCCCGTGTCCCAAGGCAAACGCCAGAACGGCGTCCGCAGCCCGTGATCGGCCGAGTCGCCGGTTGGAAAGTCGACCCATCCAGCCATTGACAGGTTTTGCTGAAGCGCTCCGGTCGAGGTCCGAGACGGCTTCAAAGGCCGGTCACGAGCGCGCCACAGCGCTCGCTGAGGATCGTCGTGCAGGTGTTGCGACATTCGTCGTTTCTCGTGCTCCGTAGAGTGGCCACAACGCATTCCAAGCCCGTCGAAACCGCCCCGTATATTTGAGCAGGTCTTTGTGGGTTTCCTCAGATATGGAAGGTTCGATGATGGCCATGCTCGCCGTTCGAGAAGTCGCCCATACACCGTACCGTGCCGCAGCGCGCGCCGTTGACCACATAGCTCCGGACCCGGACGCGATCGAGGAGCTGGGCCGCGAGATCGCGACGCTGAGCGCGCACCTTCACGCGGCAACGCAGCGCCTGCTCGTGTTGATCGCCGAGTTCGACCGGCTGCGCGGCTGGGAGAGCTGCGGGCACCGCAGCTGCGCGCACTGGCTCGCGTTCCGCACCGGCATCGATCTGGGCGCCGCGCGTGAGAAAGTTCGGGCCGCGCGCGCGCTCGAAGCGCTCCCCTTGACGAGCGCCTCGATGGCGCGGGGCGAGCTGTTTCGCGAACACTTCTTCCTGCTCACCAACGTGCCGGCCGAAGAAGTGCCGGCGGCTGAGCTTCTGGAGCGCTACCGCCAGCGAGGCACGGCGGAAAAGGACTTTGGCGACTGGAAGAACACGCTCGATGTCACGCTGTCGTCTACGC